>JAUUYI010000081.1 GCA_030590525.1 Sedimenticola sp.
CCTAGTCCTGTTCCAGTTCTATGTTGATGGCCAGAGAACGGATCTCCTTGACCAGCACATTGAAGGATTCAGGCATGCCTGCCTCCATCTGATGATTTCCATCGACAATATTCTTATACATGCGAGTGCGGCCGGTCACATCGTCGGATTTCACGGTCAACATCTCCTGCAGGGTGTAGGCGGCACCATAGGCCTCCAGGGCCCATACCTCCATCTCACCGAAACGCTGCCCGCCAAACTGGGCCTTTCCACCCAGCGGCTGCTGGGTGACCAGACTGTAGGGGCCGGTGGAGCGGGCGTGCATCTTGTCGTCCACCAGGTGGTTCAATTTCAGCATGTACATGTAACCCACCGTGATCGGACGATCGAAGGATTCACCGGTACGTCCGTCGTACAGGGTCGTCTGACCAGAATCAGGAAGATCTGCCAGCTGCAGCATGGCCTTGATCTCTGCTTCGGTAGCACCGTCGAAAACTGGCGTCGCCATGGGCACACCCTTGGTGAGGTTAGTGCACAGTTCGACTACCTCCTGATCCGTCAGGGAGTCGATATCTTCCATCCTGCCACTGGAGTTGTAGATCTTGTCCAGTAACTCCCGCAGTTCAGCCACCTTTGTCTGAGCTTCCAGCATGCGGTCGATCTTGCGCCCTACCCCTTTGGCTGCCCATCCAAGGTGGGTCTCGAGTACCTGCCCCACGTTCATGCGCGAAGGAACACCGAGCGGGTTGAGCACGATATCCACCGGCTCGCCCTCGGCATCAAACGGCATATCCTCCACCGGAACGATGATCGAAATCACACCTTTATTACCGTGCCGGCCGGCCATTTTGTCGCCTGGCTGAATGCACCGCTTCACCGCCACATATACCTTGACCATTTTCAATACACCGGGCGCCAGGTCATCGCCGGTGGTCAGCTTGCGCCGCTTCTCCTCGAACTTCTCGCGAAAGAGCTCTCGCTGCTGTTTGATCTGTTCTGCAATCGCCTCCAGCTGAGCCGCCGCCTCTTCATTGTGCAGACGAATCTCCAGCCAGCTGTCACGTTCCAGCTCACTCAGATAGGACTTGATGATCTTTGAACCGGTCTGCAGCTGGTTCGGCCCGCCGTCCGCCACCTTCCCCAGCAACATTTTCTCTATCCGCTGGAAGGTATCGTCCTCCATGATGCGCAACTGATCATTCAGGTCCTGCCTGACCCGCTCCAGCTCCGCCTCCTCGATCTGCAGGGCACGGGCATCCTTCTCCACACCGTCCCGGGTAAACACCTGGACATCGATGACAGTACCCGCCATGCCGGAAGAGACGCGCAGGGAGGTGTCTTTCACATCAGCGGCCTTTTCACCAAAGATGGCGCGCAGCAGCTTCTCCTCCGGAGTCAGCTGGGTCTCCCCCTTGGGGGTCACCTTTCCGACCAGGATATCGCCTTCGCTCACTTCCGCGCCAACAAAGACGATGCCGGAATCGTCCAGCTTGGCCAGTGCTGACTCACCCACGTTGGGAATATCCCCGGTGATCTCCTCCGGGCCCAGCTTGGTGTCTCGGGCCATTGCCGTCAGCTCTTCGATGTGGATGGTGGTGAAACGATCCTCCTGCACCACCCGCTCGGAGACCAGGATCGAATCCTCGAAATTGTAACCATTCCAGGCCATGAAGGCGATGCGCATATTCTGACCCAGCGCCAGTTCCCCCATATCGGTAGAGGGTCCATCCGCCATGACGTCGCCCCGTGCTACCAGATCACCCGGTTTCACCAGCGGGCGCTGGTTGATACAGGTATTCTGGTTGGAACGGGTATATTTGGTCAGATTGTAGATATCGACACCCGACTCGCCGGCCTCGGTCTCATTATCGTTGACTCGAACCACGATGCGGCCTGCATCGACCATCTCCGCCACGCCGCCCCGGCGCGCCACCACGGTAACACCGGAATCGACCGCCACCGCCCGCTCCATGCCAGTCCCTACCAGGGGCTTCTCGGCCCGCAGGGTCGGCACCGCCTGGCGCTGCATATTGGACCCCATGAGGGCACGGTTGGCATCATCGTGCTCGAGAAACGGGATCATGGAGGCCGCTACCGATACGATCTGTTTTGGCGATACATCCATGTACTCGATCTTTTCCGGCCGGGAGAGGGTGAACTCGTTCTGATGCCGGCAGGTAACCAGCTCTTCTATCAGCCTGCCATCCTTATCCAGGCGGGCATTCGCCTGGGCGATGACAAAACGCCCCTCTTCGATCGCAGAGAGATAGTGAATCTGATTCGTGACCCGGGCATCGGTCACCTTGCGATAAGGCGTCTCCAGGAAGCCGTAGTCATTGGTTCTGGCGTAGACGGCCAGTGAGTTGATCAGGCCGATGTTCGGCCCTTCCGGTGTCTCGATAGGGCAGACACGACCGTAATGGGTCGGATGCACATCACGCACCTCAAAACCGGCCCGTTCTCTGGCCAGGCCGCCCGGGCCCAGCGCCGACACACGGCGCTTATGAGTCACTTCGGACAGAGGATTGTTCTGATCCATGAACTGGGACAGCTGACTGGAGCCGAAAAACTCCTTGATGGCGGCTGAAACCGGCTTGGCGTTGATCATCTCCTGGGGCATCAACCCCTCGGATTCCGCCAGTGTCAACCGCTCCTTGACCGCCCGCTCGACCCGTACCAACCCTACCCGAAACTGGTTCTCGGCCATCTCCCCGACACAGCGGATACGGCGGTTACCCAAATGGTCGATATCATCCACCACACCATGGCCATTGCGAATATTGATCAATTCCTTGAGCACATCGCCGATGTCCTCTCTGGAGAGCACACCCTCGCCGACCACTTCATCACGCCCCAGCCGTTTGTTGAACTTCATCCGGCCAACGGCCGAGAGATCGTAGCGGTCGGGACTGAAAAACAGGCTTTTGAACAGATTCTGTGCCGCCTCCTTGGTGGGAGGCTCGCCAGGGCGCATCATCCGGTAGATCTCAACCTGCGCCTCCAGTTCTGTAGTGGAAGGGTCGATACGCAGTGTAGTGGAGATGTAGGGACCCTGATCCAGATCATTGGTAAACAGTGTATTTAACTTCTTGACACCCTTGTCGATCAGGATCTGCAGCAACTCCTCGGTGATCTCATCATTGGCATTTGCCAACAGTTCACCGGTCTCCTTGTCCACCACGCCGTTGGCCAGGACCTTTCCGTACAGAAACTCGAACGGCACCTCCAGGGATTTGCTGCCTTCCTTCTCCAGCAGCTTGATGTGGCGCTGGGTCACCCGCCGCCCGGCTTCGACGATGACATCCTTTCCAGCCTTGATATCAAAGGTGGTGGTCTCGCCCCGCAACCGCTCAGGTACCAGCGTCAGCTTGGCCTTGGTCTTGGTCAGGGTAATGCTGTCGGTCTCCAGATACATACCCAGGATCTCTTCGGTATTGTAACCGAGGGCACGCAGCAGCACGGTCGCCGGCAGTTTACGGCGACGGTCGATACGAACGAATACGTTATCTTTGGGATCGAACTCGAAATCGAGCCAGGAGCCGCGGTAAGGTATCACCCGGGCAGAGAAGAGCAACTTACCCGAAGAGTGGGTCTTGCCCTTATCATGATCGAAGAACACGCCAGGGGAGCGGTGCAACTGGGAGACGATCACCCGCTCGGTACCGTTGATGACGAAAGTCCCGGTATCGGTCATCAGGGGCAGTTCCCCCATGTAGACCTCCTGCTCGCGGATATCCTTCACCACCTTGCTGCCAGCCGGAGCCTCCTTGTCGTAAATGACCAGGCGTACCAGCACCCGTAACGGCGCGGCATAGGTCGTACCCCTCAGCTGACACTCACGTACATCGAAGGTGGGCACGCCGAGACGGTAACTCACATACTCCAGGATAGCATTGCCGGAATAACTGACGATGGGGAATACCGATTTGAACGCGGCATGCAAACCCGTATCATCTCGCCCATCCGGCGCCTTTCCCTCCTGCAGGAAAGTACGGTAGGAGTTGATCTGTGTCGCCAAAAGAAAAGGCACCTCAAGGATGATCGGCTGCTTGCCGAAATCCTTACGAATGCGCTTTTTCTCGGTGAAAGAATAGGCCATCTTGCCGTCCCTCGATTGCTAATCCTGTATTATGGGGTCCTGGCGGACCCCCAGGTGAATACACTGTTTTCCGGCCGTTGGGAACGACCGATCTCCCGCTCTCTGAAAAGAGTTCTGGAAAATCTTTTCAGAGAGCGGACCACAAGCGGCAAAGGGCCGGCGGCGAAACGCCACCAGCCCAAAACCACTCAGGGTTAAACGCATTGAGTCAAAAATTACTTGACCTCAACAGCAGCACCCGCCTCTTCCAGCTGCTTCTTGACTTCCTCCGCCTCATCCTTGGAGACACCCTCTTTGATCGGTGTCGGCACGCCTTCCACGGCGTCTTTGGCCTCCTTCAGGCCAAGTCCGGTAAGGCTGCGAACCGCCTTGATGACAGTGACCTTCTTCTCTCCAAAGGAGGTCAGGATCACATCGAACTCGGTCTGCTCTTCGACAGCGGCGGCTTCGCCTCCACCAGCAGCCGGGGCAGCAGCCACGGCGGCGGCGGCGGTGACACCAAACTTTTCTTCCATCGCCTCGATCAACTCAACGACTTCCATGACGCTCATACCGGCAATTGCGTCAAGAATCTCTTCTTTTGAAACAGCCATTCTAAAACTCCTGAAATCTGGTTAGCACAAAACTTGGGTGAAATTTGAAAATAGCCGATTACGCCGCTTCTTTGGCATCGCGGATAGCTGCCACGGTACGGACCAGCTTGCCTGGAACCTCGTTGAGGGTCCTCGCCAGCTTCTCCACTGGGGCCTTCATGACTGCCATCAGCATGCTGATAGCCTGGTCATAGGTAGGCATCCTGGCCAGGGTTCCGATCTCGGAGGCAGCCAACATCTTGCCCCCTATAGAGACCGACCTGACGACCAGATGGTCGTGGTCCTTGGCAAAATCCTTGATGACGCGAGCGGCAGAGCCTGGATCTTCCAGCGAGAAGGCCAGGACCAGAGGTCCAGTCAACCCTTCCTGCATACAGGCAAAATCCGTATCCGCAATGGCACGCCGCGCCAGTGTATTCTTGATCACACGCAGGTAGACACCGGCGTCACGTGCATTTGCACGTAGTTCGGTCATCTCCTCCACGGTCAAGCCACGGTACTCGGCAGCAACTGCAGACAGGGCACCGCCGGCCACTTCTGCGACTTCGGCAACGACAGCTTTCTTCTGCTCAAGATTGAGTGGCACTCGTCACCTCCCTAGAATGGAGCGATAAACAACGCTCCGGGTTCACGATCACTGTGCCCTTGCGGGCACCCCTTAACGTGCACCTTCCTCAGGAAAACCTGATTCAGGAGCTCCGTCTACGCAGGCACTGATTAAGCCAGAACCTCTGGCACCTGCGGTCTTTGACAGCACCCGGCCTGAAGGCCGGAACTCCAAAGTCTGTGTTGCAGGGGCGGCACTGCTCCGCCACCCCTGCCCGTCAAACGTCCAACGAAGAGATATCTACCGCCAGACCTGGACCCATGGTCGAGGCAACGGTGATCTTCTCCAGGTATATGCCTTTGGCTGCACTCGGTTTCATCTTTTTCAGATCCACCAGCAGCGCATTGAGATTCTCTGTCAGATCGGCGCTATCGAAATCCACTTTGCCGATAGCACAGTGGATGATGCCCCCCTTGTCAGTGCGGTAACGAACCTGGCCCGCTTTGGCCTTATTGACCGCTTCAGCCACATTCGGGGTCACTGTCCCTACCTTGGGGTTGG
Organism: Sedimenticola sp.; assembly: GCA_030590525.1. GTDB lineage: Bacteria > Pseudomonadota > Gammaproteobacteria > Chromatiales > Chromatiaceae > JAUXBK01. Next base: position 5,780 of record JAUUYI010000081.1, read on the forward strand.
GCATCAGCCCGCGGGGACCCAGGATCTGACCCAGCTGGCCAACCACACGCATCGCATCGGGACTGGCAATGGCCACATCGAAATCCAGATTGCCTGCCTTCACCTGCTCTGCCAGATCTTCCATGCCGACAATATCTGCACCGGCCTCTTTGGCCGCATCGACATTGGCGCCCTGAGTAAACACCGCCACCCGCACCGTCTTACCGGTCCCCTTGGGCAGTACGGTGGAGCCACGCACCACCTGATCGGATTTGCGTGGGTCGACCCCCAGATTGATCGCCACTTCAACACTCTCTGCAAATTTTACACTGGCGAGATCTTTCAACAGGTTGAAGGCATCTTCGATCGGGTACTGCTTCCCCGCCTCGACCTTCTCTCGAATGGCACGGGCGCGTTTGCTCAATTTAGCCATGACTCAGACCCCCTCAACATTAAGGCCCATGGAACGGGCACTACCGGCGATGATACGCACAGCAGCATCCATGTCCGCGGCGGTCAGATCCGGGTCTTTAGTTCTGGCGATCTCTTCCAGTTGCTCGCGGTTTACAGTGCCCACCTTGACGGTGTTGGGGGTAGCCGAACCCTTGGCAATCCCGGCCGCCTTGCGCAGCAGCACCGCAGCCGGGGGCGTCTTGGTAATGAAGGTGAAACTACGATCCGAATAGACGGTAATCACTACCGGGATCGGCATCCCTTTTTCCATGCCCTGCGTCTTGGCATTGAAGGCCTTGCAGAATTCCATAATATTGACACCGTGCTGACCCAGTGCCGGACCAACGGGCGGGCTGGGGTTGGCTTCACCCGCTGCCACCTGGAGCTTGATGTAAGCCTCAATCTTCTTTGCCATAATTCTACCTCGCTGTGGGTACGAACGCCGCGGAGTGGTTACCTCGGCTCCCCTATTTAAAATCAGGACCGAGGACCAAGGAAAAAAAGGACCGAGGATAAAGATAAAATCATTCCAAACCTGATACCTTGATACTCGGTTCCTGATCCTGGTGTTTTTTCCTCGGTCCTCGGTCCTTGGTCCTGCTTTTGAGTCCTGGGTCCTGCCGTTATCCTTTTTCGACCTGGCCGAACTCCAGGTCCACCGGGGTGGAGCGACCGAAGATCAGCACCGACACCTTGAGTCGGCTCTTCTCGTAATCGACTTCCTCGACCACGCCATTAAAATCATTGAACGGCCCGTCGACGACACGCACCACCTCGCCCGGTTCGAACAGAACCTTGGGACGTGGTTTCTCCACGCCTTCCTGGACCCGCTGGAGGATAACATCTGCCTCTTTGTCTGAGATCGCTGCCGGTCTGTCACCGGTACCACCGATGAAACCCATCACCTTTGGGACATCCTTTACCAGATGCCAGCTGTCATCGGTCATCTCCATCTGGACCAGTACATAGCCGGGGAAGAACTTGCGCTCGCTCTTGCGCTGCTGTCCCCCACGCATCTCGACCACTTCTTCTGTCGGCACCAGAATCTGTTCAAACAGATCCTCCATCTCGAAACGTTTGATCCGCTCTTCCAGTGAGCGCTTCACCTTTGCCTCAAACCCGGAATAGGCGTGCACGACATACCAACGCTTTGCCATTATCGCTGCTCCCTCAGCCGCCGGTCACAGACCGAACGATAACCATCAGGACCATATCGAACAACCAGAGTACGATACCCACAACCAGTACCATGGCAAATACGATGAGTGTGGTCTGGATCGTCTCCTGACGGGTGGGCCAGACCACTTTGCGAACCTCTGTGCGAGCAGCAACCGCAAACTCCCAGATCCGGCGCCCCGGCACCGATTGCAGCGCAATGAACACTGCAATCCCGGAAATGATCAGCAGGCCCAGAACCCGCAACAGCGTGGAGTACCCCTCGAAATAATAGAAGCCCCCGATCCCGCCGATCAGCAGCAGAACCGCCGCCAGCAGCTTGACCGTATCCAACCCGGAGCCATCAACTTGAGCTTTAGTGTTCATTACCCGCCACAGCGCCCTCATGGAACGCTTTGAAATGGCAGGCCAGGAGGGAATCGAACCCCCAACCTGCGGTTTTGGAGACCGCTGCTCTGCCAATTGAGCTACTGGCCTGTAAAAAAAGGGATGGGGCCGCGGCATTCACCCCGGCCCACTGAACTCTCCCTGGAACTGCTGCCTACTCGATGATCCTGGAGACCACGCCGGCGCCGACGGTTCGGCCACCCTCGCGAATTGCAAAGCGCAGACCGTCTTCCATCGCGATCGGCGCGATCAGATTCACCGTCATCTTCACGTTGTCTCCCGGCATCACCATCTCGACG
>JAUUYI010000336.1 GCA_030590525.1 Sedimenticola sp.
ACCCACTCGATAGTGGGGGCGTCTGCCGGGCGCTGATCCGGCGCCAGACCCGCAATCGGATACTCGGCATGCGCAGCAAAAGAAAACAGACTCGCAGTCAACCCCACCGCAACACCGGATACCCAGATGGAATCAGGCATGAACCCTCCTCATTTGCAATCCCTCCTGGAAACAGATAATTGCTTTCCAGTTTCAGTGAGGAAGGACATTGCAAGCAACATACCAGATCAGTAAAAAAACAGATTAACCTGTTGTTTTTTAATTATTAATTTCCATAAGACTTTGATCATCCAAGAACCCGCCCAGTTCGAAAACCTGACAAATTGACAGGCAAATAGAGGGTAAAATCCCATCTGCTTGAATTACATCTGATTTTATTTCTGCCAAATTGTCAGGCGAGGCAGACCGCCACATCAGCATCCGCCAAACGGGCATCTCAAAATAGCGGGACCACTGTCCCATCCTGCTCACGGATTGCCAGCTGGTTATTGAGTCGAAAGGGCGACGACTCCTCGACGATGCTGACCAGGTAGACCCAGTTCACCTTCCTCACCTTACCAACCATGAGCCCTTCCCCGGGCGCATGCTGAACCAGCCACCATTGAGCGATATCATGTGCCTCTTTCCAACTGTCCACCGGCAGGTTCACCTTGCCATCAGCGACCGGGCCGGCCGCGGGAGATTCCTCCGATGACTGGGCGGACTCTGGATAGAGCAACAGACTCCCATCCCGCTTTTCAAGCACCTTCCAGCCTGCTGCAGTCAGGGCACTCTTCAACCCGCTCCGGTCCGACAGCTGGATATCGACATCTTTTTTGACTACTGGCGTTTCAGACTTCGGATAGAGCAACAGATCTCCCCTCGCCTCCCTCGCCACCCGCCAGCCACTGGCACCCAGCAGCGCCCTCAATTCATCCAGCCGTCCATCCCTGCCCGCTTTCTCTGCTTTTCCTGCTTTCGCTACTTTCGCGGTTTCGGTCAGGGTGTCGTCTGATCGCTGCACCAGAAGTCCGCCACTCTCGTCACGCTGAACCACCCAGCCACCCTCACTGAGCCTCTTCTCCAGCCTGTCGATATCCGTTGCCGGTATCTGCTCCCCGGCTGGAACGGCTGTCCGCTTCAGCCTCACCGGTCGGCGCCCACTCTCATCGGCATCGGATGGCGCCCACAGCAGCAGATCCCCCTGAGGCGACTGTTCCACCCGCCAGCCGTGGCGCCGCAGTTCATCTTGCAGGCCGCTGAAATCACGCAACGCTATCGCCCCCTCCTCGGCAGCGGCCGGCCCACACACAAAACCAGCCACCATCAGCAGCAACAACAAATGGGGCATCGGGTAGCTGAATAAAGATTTAACTTTTTTCACACTCATCTCTCCTCCAGAAAAAACAAAAAACGCTTGTGTTTTATTTGAGCTTTATTATGGTGCAATAGGTATGCCACGAACTTCCACGTGGGGCCACGGGCAGCAGGAAAGCCCTTTAGCTTATTGTTTTGCATATTTTTCATTGGGGTTACCTGGCATTAAAAAAATCCTCGAGCAGCACCGGGGAAGCGCACGGTTTCTGCCAGAATGACAGAATAGAGACATACACCCGGCGTAAGGGTTAAACCGCTGGACGAAGGGATCCAAAGACAATGATCAGCAAATCACCTGGGGCTTTTTTTCACTGGATCGCCTCCAGCCTGAACCGAAAGTTCATCGCCGGCACCACCGCCGGCCTGATCGCGGTATCCATCGTTTTCCTGGTGCTGTTCGTCGGCATGTATCGCGGGCAGTTGGAGCAGCAGCGGAACCGGGCGGCAGACCAGGTCAATAACCTGCTGCAGACCTCTCTGGAAGCCGCCATGCTCCGTCGGGACCTGGACATGCTGCGATCCATCCTCCAGCAGCTTGGGCGGCAGGGGGAGATCGACAGTGTTGCCATCATCAACCGGACGGGTGAGGTGCGCTTCTCCAGCCAGGATTCACTGCGGGGCAAACAGATCCCGATCGATTGTGAGGAGTGTAGATTCGACCCCGCCAGATCGACTGCCCCGTTCAGCTTTTTCACCCGCGGCAACCAGGGGCAGGAGGTACTTCGCAGCGTCCATCCGGTGCAGAACCGGGCAGCCTGCAAGGAGTGCCACGGCGCGGCCACAGAGCACCCTGTCAATGGCACCCTGGTGGTGGACTATGACGCCTCCAACATCCAGCAGCAGGCCGGAAAGACCACCCTGGCACTGATGGGTTCAGGTGCCGTGGTGGTCTTCATCAACCTGATCGGCGGCTGGTGGTTCATCCGGCGGTACATGCTCAAACCCCTCGGGCACCTGACCCGGGCCAGCACTGCAATTGCAGGGGGGAATCTCGGTACCCGGGTGCGGATCGAAGGGGCCGACGAACTCGCCCGCCTCGGAGTGCGCTTCAACGAAATGGCGGAGCATCTGCAGGAGAGCCTGCAGGCGACCCGGGACAAGGAGGCGTTCCTGCAGAGCCTGGTGGATGCCAACCCCGATGGGATCAGGGTGATCGACAGGCAGTTCAACGTGCTGCTGGTCAACCGGGCCTATTGCGAACAGCTCGGTATCGCTCCGGAGCAGGCGGTTGGCATCCCCTGCTATGTCTCCAGCCACCAACGGGACAAACCCTGCCCACCCACCATGATCAGCTGCCCGGTGGAGGAGATCCGGCAACACGGTCGACCGGTGAAGATGATTCATCGCCACCGCCATCACGGCGACAAAGAGATGGCAGTGGAGATCTATGCCGCACCCATGCCCG
>JAUUYI010000166.1 GCA_030590525.1 Sedimenticola sp.
ATCGGCCGGTCTCCCTCGATAACCAGCGGGTATAGGCATCCGCATCCTGCCAGGTGACGTTTATCACCGGCAGGTGCCCCCTTCCCCAATCCTGATCATCCGGGGTTGGACGTCCGCTGGCCCTGGCAAACCGTTGGTACTCATCGAAAGTCACCTCATATTTGCCAATGGCAAACCCCCCAACCTCGACCCGGTGCGCCACACGTTCCTCCTGTGGCAGTTGATATCTTTGGCTCCCCATAGTGAATACACCACCCCGCAGATCGATCATGACAGGCCCCCTGCCCCCGCTGGCCAACAGGTCCTGAGATGGGGTGCGAACAGTAGCTGGCCCGTTCTTCGCCCCCTGGGCGGAAGATGGGGAATCAGAGGGGCGGCCAGCTTCTCCACCGGCAGAGGCGGGTGGTTTCCCGGCATCCGCCACCACCCCTGCAGGGGGTGACTGCTTCAGAGGCGGCTCTCCAACCCTCTGCGGCGGCGGATCAGCACGGCCTGTTGCGGGGGGCTGAAGCACGGGCTTCACCACTCGGGGAGAGCCCGAAGGTGAGCCGAGGCGGGCCACTGCCCCACTCACGATCTCTCCTCTGCCACTCACGATGGAAAGCCCTTCTGCAATCGCAAAGGCCAACGCTGCTCCGATCAGCACACTGACCATCACTCGCTGCCGGCCTCCGGCCTCCGGGCTACCACCGCCAGCCGCCACAGCGGGACGAGTTCCATCGGTCAGCCCCTGAACAAGCAGACGCTCCAACTCCTCCTCGGATCTATAGAGGGCAGCCTCCAACTGCCCGCGCGACTCTACCTCCTGCTGGTGCTTGAGACCCACCTCTTTGGATTCCGACCAAGCCATATCCAGAGCCTGGCCAAGCCGGTCTACCTCGCTGTTACGCTCTTCAATCTGCTCCCGCAGTCCCAGTTTCTCCTTAGTGACCCGCTCAAACACCTCCTCCCGTTGCTCTGACTGTTGCCGCAGTTGATCCACCTCCTGGTGAAACACCCGCTTCTCTGCTGCCTCCGCAGAGCCGGCAAGCTCCTGAGCCTTGAGCGTTGATTCCAACTTCTTTACTTCATCGTTCATCCGGACCAGATCCGCTTCTGCCCGATCTCTCACCAGTGCCAGTTCATTGCGCAGGGCATCCGAATCATCCTCGGTCTCAGCAGGCTCGGCATCCTGGGCCTTATCCTGCTCCATGAGCGATCGCATCCGTTGCGCTTCTGCTTCCAGCTGCTGAACCTTCTCCTCAGACGCCTGCTTCTGCCGCCGCAGCTTCCTGATGACATCAACTTCTCCCCGGCCACCCACGACCACTCCCACCGTCTTCAGCCCTGCCAGCGCCTCACTCTCCTTATCTGCTGTGGCCTCCCCAAGACGCTCCAGTTCTGCTTCTGCTGCTTTCTTGTCAGCCAGCGCCTGTTCCAGCTTCTGGCGCAGTGCTGTTACGCCATCTTCTGCCTCAGCACTGTTCGCAGCTGTATCGCCACTGACTACGGCCGGTGCCTCACGGAGCCGTTCCAACTCCTCCAGCTGCCGACTTATCTGTAACTCACGCTCCTTAATCACCTGTTTCAGGTGTTGAATGGATCGATTGGCCTCCTCCAGGCTGCCCGTTGCCTTGAAGGTCTCCCCCTTCTGTTCCTCACGCTCACCGGCACCCATCTCCTGCTGTCGTTGCAGAAGAGCGATCTCTTCTTCGAACAGCCGCACCTGAGTGAGGGTGACCTGTTCCTGAAAACTCAGATCGAATTCCGCCTTTTTCAGTTTTCCTGCTGTCCCCTCCAGTTCTTCCCGGGTACGCTCCCATTCGGACCTCATCACCTCCAGTCCACTCCGGTAATGTTCAGCCTGGCCACTGCCCCCCCCTTCCAGTGCTCTCAACTCCCCCTCTAACTCATTGATCCTCTCCCTGGCACTGAACAACTGCTTCTGGATCTCATCCGCCTCCCCACCCGGTTCCATTGCCTGCCCTTCCTCAGTCACATGTACCCCCTCTGTCCATCCCCGGGCTCTTCTCCCAGAGCCTCATGAGTAAATCTATCTGGTTTATATAAAATACTATAATTTCCCCACCTATCAAGCAAAAGAAGAGAGGAAAAGCAAAAGGCCTGGCTGGCCCGTGAACACCACTCAGTGTTAACCCGAATCTTTCAAAAATTTGCACCGATCTCGCTTGTCTCATGCTCCCACAAGGAATATTTTCTCGGCAACTGCTCCATGCGTTGCTCTACCTCCTGCATCTGACCTCCATGGATGGAGGAAATGCAGAAGGATTGCAGGAGCAATCCCTGCCATGCAGTCGTCAGTCAGCCGTAATCGCCGATACGCCATTCCTTCGAAAATTTCCTTGTGAGACCAATATCCTAAGTAATATCGGCACAAATTTATGAAATCTTCGGGTTTAATCCAATGTATGCTGAAGCGGTATCGATAACCTTTCTTTGAGATGTCGGAAAATGAAAAATGGCAAGGGCGTGGTGGCCGCAGGGCATTCGATCACCGCGCAAGCAGCAGCCGATATACTCGAAGCGGGTGGTAATGCCTTCGATGCCGCCCTGGCAGCCCTGTTTGCCAGCTGTGTGGCGGAGCCGGTACTTGCCTCCCTGGGTGGGGGCGGATTTCTACTGGCTCACCCCACCGGGGGGGAGCCAAGACTATACGATTTCTTCACCCAGACACCCCTCCACAAGGTGTCTCCAGACAACCTGGACTTCCACCCGATCACCGCTGATTTCGGCACTGCCCAGCAGGAGTTTCACATTGGCATGGGATCTGTCACTACACCCGGCGTGGTGAAAGGGATCTTTACCGTCCACCGGAAATTGTGCCGGCTACCGCTGAAAGCGATCATCCAGCCGGCCTGCGAAGCGGCCAGGGCGGGGATAACGATCAACGACTTTCAGCATTACATCACCGAGATCGTCTCTCCCATCATCCGTTCCAGCCCGGAAGCAACCAGACTGCATGCAACCGGGCAGGCACCGGACCGTATCGCGACGGCAGGGGAAAGGGTTTACCACGGTGCAATGGCTGATATCTTCGAACTACTGGTGACGGAGGGAGAGGAGCTGTTCTATCTCGGGGAGATAGGCGGGGAGCTGATCCACGCCTGCCGGGAACGGGGAGGCTATCTGAGGCGGGATGACCTGAGCCAATACCAGATGCTAACCAGGCCCCCGTTACAGCTGAATTATCACGACTCACTGCTGTATACCAATCCCCCCCCTTCCGTGGGAGGAACCCTGATCGCCTTCTCCCTGGCGCTGCTGGGGAAAGAGTCTTTGGGGAACTTTGAGGCTGACAGCTATCCACACCTTCTGCGCATCGCCAGAACCCAGCAGTTGACCCAGCAGCTGCGAACCGAAGAGGGCGTAGACCGTGATCTGGACCAGGCAACCAGCGACAACATTCTCAGCGAGACATACCTTAGCAGCTACCGGGACATCCTGCGCCGGCATCCCGGTTTCTCCCGCGGCACCACCCAGATCAGCATTGCTGACACGGAAGGCAACATAGCCAGTATGACGTTGTCGAACGGAGAGGGCTCCGGGTATGTCATTCCAGGCACCGGTATCATGATGAACAACATGCTGGGTGAAGAGGATATAAACCCCCACGGATTTCACCAGTGGCCGAAAAACCGGCGGATCGCCTCCATGATGTCACCAACACTGGTACTGACCTCCCGGGGAGAGGCGATCGCAACCGGTTCCGGCGGATCCAACCGAATCCGCAGCGCCATCCTGCAGGTACTGATCAATCTGCTCGATTTCAACATGCCACTGGAAAAGGCGGTGGAACAGCCAAGGCTGCACTATGAATCGGGTCTGCTTAATGTGGAGCGCGGGGCCAATAAAGCGATATTGCAACAACTGTTCGAGGTATTCCCGGAAAATCGTCTATGGCCACAAAAAAATCTCTTTTTTGGCGGCGCTCACACAGTATCCATCGACAGTTCAAAGCGGCTCTCCGGAAAGGGAGACAGCCGGCGCGGTGGCACCTGCCTGCAGGTTTGAGGTGCGATGGAGAGGAGGCAAACGAACAGGGAGGACCAAGGAGCGCAGCGACGGATCCAGCAACACTCCTTAGGGCTCGATCACGGTAGGGCGACCGTTGCCAATAGCATGGATGCCAGATTTTCTGATTGGACCCAAGGCAGAATCAGGAAACGGCCATTGTCGGGTTTAACCTTGCACATAAACTACAGTTATACTGCTATATTAGACTTGTTGACGCCTTTCTTTACATGTTATGAAAAATAGAATTAACCTGCTGACATACAGATTAGCCCGGTTTGCGCTTGGAAAGAGTATGACCAATTCGCAAATGGCCGTAGAGGGTGGCGTTACCTTGAAAAAGATCCGCCGAAGCAGGTTGCGCTTGAATAGGATTCGCAAGGAGTTCAGAAAAGGTAAATCCGATTTAGAGCGTACATGTGACAGTTGTAAAACAGATCTTACGTCGGTTACAGAACCCCTTGCCTTGATCTCCCAAATTCAACGTTCCGGTGGAACCTTGCTAAGTCAGCTTTTCGACGGACATCCAGAGGTACATGCTCACCCCCATGAATTGAAAATCGGATATCCAAAGAAATACATTTGGCCGCGGTTGGATTTAAGTGAGGCACCACGACGCTGGTTTGAGCTTCTTTTTGAGGATGATGTGATCGAAGCGGCCAGCGAAGGTTATAGAAAAGACGTCAAATCAGAAAAACGATTTCCTTTTATATTTTTCGCTTCACTGCAAAGAAAGATATTCTTAGATCATATCTTGTCTGCCGGACCAGTAACAATGCGGGGCGTGTATGATGCTTATTTTACCTCCTATTTCAAGTCCTGGCTTAACAACATCAATTATCTCGGCGACAAGAAGTATATCACCGCATTCACGCCGAGACTGGCCGCGACGGATGTTAATACTGGATATTTTTTTGATATTTATCCGGATGGACGGTTGATATCCGTAGTCAGAGATCCAAAGAACTGGTTTCCATCCGCTCGCCGGCACAAGACTGAAAAGAATAAGTACGCAGATATCGATGCTGCCCTGGATCAATGGGTGGAAAACACGCAGGCAATGATACGGAATAGGAAAAACCATGGGGATCGGGTGTGCATTGTGAGGTTCGAAGACTTAATAGACAAAACCAGTGCAGTTATGGAGTACCTGTCAGGATATTTGGATATAGAATTTTCCGATGTTTTATTGACTCCGTCCTTTAATGGAAACCCCATAGCCGCAAACACCAGCTTCAACGTCGAGAATAGCGGAATTATCAAGAGCGCCTCGGCACGATACAAAACATTGACCAGGGATGAAGTGAGAAAAATTGATCAGAAAACCAGTGATGTTTACCAGAGGGTGCTTGATGAAACCGGTAAATGGTGAAGTATCAGGAGGCTCTTGCAAAACTCTTAAATCCCCTCTCCCTTGAGGGAGAGGGCCAGGGTGAGGGTGATTAAAATCAAAGCGTTATCTTTTTTTACCCCCTCACCCCAACCCTCTCCCGGGGGGAGAGGGGGCGTTTTGCAAGAGCCTCTCAGGTACGCGGCTTTTGTTCGGAGGTGAAGCC
>JAUUYI010000033.1 GCA_030590525.1 Sedimenticola sp.
ACGGTTATTGGCATGGCATACCATATTTATGGTGATGACTACCCTGGTGGTGGCGCGGGGAGTGCGATCCGGATTGGAGCAAGCGGTAAAAGTGATGATGCCGGCACTGTTCTTCCTGCTGCTGCTGTTGACTGCCTATGTCCTGACTATCGGGGGGTACGAGAAGAGTTTTCGATTTCTATTCCACCTGGATTTCAGTGCTCTCAATCGAGGGGGGATACTGGCTGCGATGGGTCATGCCTTCTTTACCCTTAGCCTGGGGGTGGGTGCGATCATGATGTATGGCTCCTATCTTCCCAGTGGGATCTCCATCGCCAAAGCAGCCCTGGTGGTGGCGCTGATGGACACGCTGGTGGCACTGCTTGCCGGGCTGGCGATTTTTTCGATCGTATTCGCCAATGGGTTGCAGGTGGGAGCCGGGCCGGGCCTCATCTTCCAGACGCTGCCGATCGCCTTCGGGCAGATGCCGGGCGGGCTCTTTTTCGGTACACTCTTCTTTGTGCTGCTGGTGCTGGCGGCCTGGACTTCTGCTATCTCGCTGGTCGAGCCGGCGGTGGCCTGGCTGGTGGAGAATCGCAGTCTGCTGCGGGTTCGGGCAGCCGTGGTGGTCGGGGGAGTCGCCTGGTTGCTGGGGATAGCCACGATAATGTCCTTCAGTGACTGGGCCTTCCGGTTCAGGTTTGCTGGCGAGTACAGAAACAACGGTGTGTTCGATCTCCTGGATATTCTCACTTCGGGGATCCTGTTGCCGCTCGGGGGGCTCGCCATCGCCTTGTTCGCCGGCTGGGCCATGTCCAGGAAATCGGTGCAGGAGGAGCTCGGCGGCAGGGGCGGTGTGCCGTTCTGGTTGTGGTATCTTGCTATACGTTATCTGGTGCCGCTGGCTCTCTCTCTGGTGTTTCTTCAAGCCGTAGGGATAATCTGAGCCCCTGGGGATCGCCCTGGGTAAATCATAAACCTGACTCATTTATCGGATGATCTACTGTTGCCAGTCGTAAAAAAAAGCGCGCTCGTTTCTCACTCTGCGGCCCAGATGTTTGAGCTGATAAACGATGTTGAATCCTACCCGGAGTTTCTGCCCTGGTGCCGTTCGACCCGCTTGTTGTCCCGCAGCGAGACAGAGTTGTGCGGGGAGTTGGAAGTAGTTCGAGTCGGTATCAGGCAGAAATTTTCTACCTGCAATACGCTGCACCCCTTTGAACGTATCGATATCCGGCTGAAGGATGGGCCGTTCAAGCAGTTGCAGGGGCACTGGCGTTTCACGGCTTTGCGGGAGGATGCCTGCAAGGTGCAGCTGGAACTGGAGTTCGAGTTTTCGGGGCGGCTGATCAATTCTGCGTTTGGCCGGGTATTCAGTCAGATCGCCAACTCCCTGGTGGATGCGTTCTGCCGGCGGGCGGATGAGGTGTACCGTGACCAATGAGACCTTTGAAGTGGAGGTGGCCTACGCCACTCCGGAAGAGCAGGTGATCCTGCCTCTGCAAGTGGGGCAGGGGACTACCCTGATCGAGGCGATCGAGCGCTCAGGTATTCTGGAACAGTTTTCAGAGATCGATAGCGATAAGGTCAAGGTGGGAATCTTTGGTAAGGCGGCGAAGAAGGATGTTCCCCTGGCTCCCGGAGATCGGGTGGAAATCTACCGCCCACTGATCGCAGATCCTAAGGAGGCCCGCAAGAAAAGGGCGGCTGAGGGCAAGCAGATGAAGAAGGGAGGAGGGGGGTGAACGACATCCGGAGAGGCCCTTATTCGTCATCGGTGGGTAGAGGCCAGAAGAACTCTCGTAGCTTTCTGGCAAAGCTCTTCCTGCGTGACTTGAAATCGGGTACCTCGACCACCGACTGTTCGCTGATCATCACCGTCTCACTCGATGACTGCGGCCGCAGATCCCCCTCCATCCTTACCAGCCGGTCATCATCGAAATAAAGAGCGACCCAGTGCTCCGTCCGGTCTTTGCGCTCTTTCTTCATGGTGTAGACATAGTCCCAGCGATTTTGATTGAAGGGATCTACCAGCAGTGATGTGCCCATGACGTACTGCACCTGGTTGCTGGACATGCCCGGCTGCAGCATGTCTATCACCTCCTGCTTCAGGACGGTTCCCTGCTGCACGGGAGGTTGGTACAGGAGTGGCAGCCTGTTCAGGATGCTGGAGCGCTTGCTGCCGATTTCCTCCACGGATGTGCAGGCCGAGAGGAGCAGACTTGCGCCGCACAGGCAGGAAATGAGAAGCTTTCGCATGCGCTGGATTTTTCCTCAGGTGCCAAGGTTGATACAGTTTAAATGATACCCGATTAGCCACTTTAATACATCCAGGGGACAAACGATTTGGAAGATCAAGAGATAAGAAAGGCGGGTCTCAAAGTGACCGCGCCCAGATTGAAAATACTGGAATTGCTGGAGAAGTGTGGAGAACGTCATGTCAGTGCCGAGGAGGTCTATCGTCTGCTATTGGCGGATGGTGAGGAGATCGGGCTGGCCACTGTCTACCGGGTGCTTACTCAGTTCGAGGCGGCAGGTCTTGTGGAGCGACACAAGTTCGAGGATGGCTATTCAGTATTTGAACTCAACCGGGGTGAACACCATGACCACATAGTCTGTGTTACCTGTGGCAAGGTGGAGGAGTTTTTAGATGAGACCATCGAGCAGCGACAGCGGGAGATTGCGGCTGAAAGGGGTTACGAGATCGGCGATCATAGCCTGATTATCTATGGACGCTGCAGGGATTCGGAATGCCCGAATCGCAGTAAGAAGTGAGAAGAAATCAGGGGTGTGGGTGGCTAAATCTCCTGGCGCAGGTGCTCAGGCGGCCCGTTGGAGAGTTCCAGCATCTCGCGGGCGTGGTTCAAGGTTGAGGAGGTGATCTTTACCCCTCCCAGCATGCGGGCGATCTCCTGGACCCGCTGCCGCTCGTCCAGCTCGTAGATGCCGGTCTCGACCCGCTTCCCATCCGATTCCTTGCTGATCAATAGGTGGTGATGTCCCTGGGACGCCACTTGGGGCAGGTGGGTGACACAGAGTACCTGTCTCTCCTCGCCCAGGTGCCGCAACAGGCGACCGACGATCTCTGCGATACCGCCGCCGATGCCGACATCCACTTCGTCGAAGATAAGGGTGGGGACGCGGCCACAGTTGATGGTGGCAACCTGTATTGCTAGGCTGATGCGCGACAGTTCTCCGCCGGAGGCGACTTTCGCCAGTGGGCGTAACGGCTGGCCCGGGTTGGCGCTCACCAAAAACTCTACCCGTTCCAGTCCGTTGGCAGATGCGTCGCCACTCTCCAGGGGGTCCAGCCGGATCGCCACGCTTCCATCCGGCATGCCCAGGGTGTGGATGCCGGTGCTGACCTCCCGGCCGAGCCGGGTGGCAGCCTGCCGGCGTTTTTTGCTCAACCGTGCGGCCTGTGTCTGGTACTGCTGCTTCAATGCGCTGGTGCGCTGTTCCAGTTCTGCCAGCTGCAGATCGGCGTTGTTGAGTTGCTGCAACTCCTGCTTCAGTGCTGCCAGATGGGGGCTCAGTTCTTCTGCCCGACAGCGATATTTGCGGGCCAGATCGTGGATCACCCCGAGCCGTTGCTCTACCTGCTCCAGCCGCTTCGGATTGAGTTCAATCGTCTCGCTGTACTGGCGCAGGGCCATGACGGCTTCACCGACCTGTATCTCGGCGCTCTCCAGCATCTCCTGACATTCAGTTAGTGAAGGTTCAATATTAACTATACCCTGTAACTCACTATTGCATCTGGATAAAACAATCTGTGCAGACCCCTCGTCATCATACAGTGATGCCAGGAGCAGGCCACACTTCTGCTGTAACTCGCCGGCATTACTGAGCCGACGCAGATCCTGTTCAAGCGACTGTAGTTCGCCTTCGGCCAGTTCCAGCCGGGTCAGCTCCTCGATCTGGTACTGCAGCAGTTCAATCCGTTCTATCCGCTCCTGAGCGTTGTTGCGGGTCTCGGCCAGTTGCCGTGCCAGCTGTTGCCACCCATGATGCAGCCGGGCCACCTGTGCGCACAGTTCGGAACTCCCGGCATAGGCGTCCAGCAGTTCCCGCTGCTGCTCCCGGCGCAGCAGTGACTGATGGGCGTGCTGGCCATGAATATCCACCAGCAGTTGCCCCAGTTCGTGGAGTGAACGGGCCGGGACCGGTGAGCCGTTGATGAAGCCACGGGAGCTGCTGTCCCGCACCAGGACCCGGCGCAGGATACACTCATCTCCCTCATCGAGGCTGTTCGATTCCAGCCAGTGGCGGACCTGGGGGCACTGCCTCAGATCGAACAGGGCGCTGATCTCAGCCCGCTTCGTATCCGCCCGGATCAGGGCATTGTCAGCCCGATCTCCCAGGATCAGCCCGAGGGCATCGATCAGGATCGACTTGCCAGCGCCGGTCTCGCCGCTGAGTACGGTCATACCCGACTGGAAGTCACTCTCCAGATTGGTGACGATGGCCAGATTCCTGACCTGTATGCGTATCAGCATGGGTTCATTTCGTGGTCGCCGTCGCTTGCCGAGGTCAAGTGCCGCCCGCTGCCATGGGTCACCGGGACTGCTTGCGTGGGGAGTTCTCCCCCCACCCCAGCTTTGCCCGCAGCATCTCGAAGTGGTCGTGGCCGCTGGGATGGATCAAGCGTACCTGATGATCGTATTTCTCAATTCGGATCCGGTTCTCGCTGAGCGAGAGACAGGTCTGACCGTCACAGGTTACCCGTACATGACTCAGTTCGATATGATCGCACACACAAATTTCGATGGTACTCTCTCCGCTGACGACGATCGGACGGTTGCTGAGCCGATGAGGGCAGATAGGGACCAGCAGGGTGGCATCCAGACCGGGGTGAAGCAAGGGACCTCCGCCGGAGAGGGCGTAGGCAGTGGAGCCCGTGGGTGTGGAAATGATCAGCCCGTCCGAGCGTTGGGTGTCTACGAAGGTGCCGTTGATATAAGTCTCGAACTCGATCATCCGGGCGCTGTTCCATTTGTGCACCACCACATCATTGAGGGCGGTTGCCATCTGACCGTTGATATGGGCGACCAGCAGTGAGCGCTGCTCCTCCTCATAGTGGCCGGAGAAGATATCCTCCAGTGTGGCAAGCATGGAGTTCGGGGAGACGTCGACCAGAAAGCCGAGGCGACCCAGATTGATCCCCAGCAGGGGTACATCGTATTCCGCCAGGCTGCGGGCCGTTCGCAACAGGGTTCCGTCCCCTCCCACAACGATCGCCAGGTCGCAGTGACCCCCGATCTCTTCCAAGGCGGCGATCTGCAGCGCCTGTTCCGGTGGGTACCCGTGGCTGTTCTCCTCCAGTAATACGTGGTGTCCCCGCTCGATCAGGAATCGGCCCAGTTGGGCAATCGTCTCCCGGGGTGCGGCATCCCCGTGCTTCCCGAGCAGGGCGATAGTTTCGAAGGGTTGCGGCATCTGGGTTTCCAGCATTAATGATTGGGTTGGGGCTGCTGAGTGGAACTTAACATGCGGACAGGAAGTCGGCCAACCGTGGCAACCCTCAATCCCCTGGTGTTAAAGTAACTCTTAAGTAACTCTTGAATAACATAATCGTAACTGATTGATTTTGTTATTCTCTGAATCATAGGATGGGCAAAGCGAAGCGTGCCCATCAAAAGCCGCGCTGCCTACATCGGTGATGGGCACGGCGCTTCGCACCTTTGCCCATTCTACATAAATTTTGAATAACATTAATCGTAACTGCTTGATTTTATTATTCCTCAAGTTTCGAAATTCAATGCGATTGCTTCACGCCATTAGCACTCTTTGTTTGCGAGTGCTAATATTCCGTGATCTCATCGGGCCCCTCGGCGAGTTTAATCGGCTGCTTGCAAAAGTCACATAATAAAGACTAAAAATAGTTTATAGCTATATGATATTTCGTGTTATTACGGAGATTGATCGCGGTGGGTAAGCTCAGATCCAGTAATATTTCGGTCAATGAGCGGGCCCGGCATTTTCTCAAAGTGCTGATCGAGCGCTATATTCGCGACGGTGAGCCTGTGGGTTCCCGAACTTTGGCACGCGACTCCGGCCTCGAGCTCAGTCCGGCCACTATCCGCAATGTCATGTCCGACCTGGAGGCGATGGGGCTGGTAGTCTCACCCCACACATCTGCAGGCCGAATCCCCACGGTATCTGGTTACCGGATGTTCGTCGACTCTCTGGTGACCATCAAGCCGCTCGAGTCCAGTGAGATCTCCCGGCTGCGCCATGAGTTAGAAGGAGATGCGGAGGCCAGGCACCTGGTCGCTTCCGCTTCCCAGTTGCTTTCTGGTATTACGCATATGGCCGGGGTGGTGATGGTACCCCGGCGTGATCAGCTGATATTCCGGCAGATCGAGTTTTTGCCGCTGTCAGGCAATCGTATTCTGACCATCCTGGTGACCAGTGACGGTGAAGTTCACAATCGCGTCATCTCCACCCGCAAGGCATTTTCGCCATCTGAACTTCAGGAGGCAGCAAACTTCCTGAACCGGGCGTATCCGGGGGAGGCGTTAGAGGAGATGCGTCATCGGCTGGCAGAGGCGATGGAAGACGACCGGAACCGGATGAATCGGATCATGATCAGGGCTATGCAGATGGCGGAGCAGGTGATCAACAGCCCGGATGACAAGGATGATTTTGTCATGGCCGGCCAGACCAATCTGATGGACTTCGATGAGTTGGCGCAGATGGACCGGCTGCGCAATCTGTTCGACTCGTTCAATCAGAAGCACGAATTGCTGCATCTGCTGGATGAGTCCATGCGGGCGGAAGGGGTACAGATATTCATCGGCGAGGAGTCCGGCTATCAGCCCCTGGACCACTGTAGTCTGGTGACTGCACCCTACGAGATAGAAGACCAGGTTGCGGGGGTACTCGGAGTGATCGGGCCGACACGTATGGCCTACGATCGTGTGATCCCGATCGTGGATATAACCGCAAAACTGCTTGGGGCTGCCTTGAAACCTCGTTGAAAACCCTCAGATAGAGGTCTGTCCAACAAAATCCAGCGTGGCGTGTATGGCGGGAATTGTCCTCATCGGGCAACTCCCTTCCCATGTAAACAGCCACTGGAGCCGCGGGCAGCGGGGGGGGCCAGTCTTGCGGATTGCAGTTCCGGAAATTAAATCAGTAAAACACGAGGTATTAGGAATGGATAAGGATCAGGAAGCGGTCGAGCGCAGTGCCGCTGCCGAAGAGGCGTCAGTAACCAAGGCGGAAGATCAGCAGGGCAGCGACCACTCGACCAGCCATGAAGAGCTGAGTCTGTTGCTGGAGGATGCCAGAAACAAGGTAGACGACCACTGGGATCAGCTGGTTCGGGCAAGGGCCGAGCTGGATAACTTACGCAAGCGTCAGCAGCGTGAGCTGGAGAACGCGCACAAGTACGCGCTGGAACGTTTCGTTGCTGAATTGTTGCCAGTGTGCGACAGCCTCGAACTGGGGCTGAATGCGGCATCTGAGGAGGGTGCAGACCCTGCCCGGTTGAGGGAGGGCACCGAGCTGACCCTCAAACTATTGAAAGATGCCATGCAGAAATTCAACGTGGTGCAGATCGACCCGGAGGGCGAGCCTTTCGATCCGGAACTGCATCAGGCGATGTCTATGCAGCCGCGCTCCGATGTGCCTCCGAACACCGTGGTTTCGGTGGTGCAGACGGGCTATACCTTGAATGACCGGCTGGTGAGGCCGGCGATGGTAATGGTTTCCCAGGCGAACCAGGACGGGTAAGGGCTCGCAGACCGACAGCGAATGGCAGGGATTTTCGGCAGCGTCCCTTGAAAACAAGTGGGATTCCCCCATCTGGAGAGACAAGCCGAGCTTAAATAGATTTTAAGAAAGATTATTACCGGAGAGACCGAGAAATGGGAAAAATCATAGGGATCGACCTGGGTACCACCAACTCCTGTGTGGCAGTGATGGAAGGTGACAAGGCCCGCGTCATCGAGAACAGTGAGGGTGATCGCACCACGCCGTCGATCATCGCTTATACCGGTGACGGAGAGGTGCTTGTGGGCCAGTCGGCCAAGCGCCAGGCGGTGACCAATCCGCACAACACGCTGTCAGCCATCAAACGCCTGATCGGCCGCAAGTTCGAGGACGATGTGGTCAAACGCGACATGGATATGGTCCCCTATAAGATCGTCAAGGCGGACAACGGTGACGCCTGGGTGGAGGCCAACGGCAAGAAGATGGCCCCACCCGAGATTGCGGCCAAAGTACTGCAGAAGATGAAGAAGACCGCTGAGGATTATCTCGGCGAAGAGGTGATAGAGGCCGTGATCACGGTACCTGCCTACTTCAACGACTCTCAGCGTCAGGCGACCAAGGATGCAGGTCGGATCGCCGGCCTGGATGTGAAACGCATCATCAATGAGCCGACGGCAGCGGCCCTCGCCTACGGTATGGACAAGCAGACCGGGGATCGGAAGCTGGCTGTCTATGACCTGGGTGGTGGCACCTTCGATGTCTCCATCATCGAGATTGCCGAGATCGACGGTGAGCATCAATTCGAGGTGCTGGCAACCAATGGCGACACCTTCCTGGGCGGTGAAGATTTTGATCTGCGCATCATCGACTACCTGGTGGAGAGCTTCAAGAAGGAGCAGGGTGTTGATCTGCGCAACGACCCGCTGGCACTGCAGCGGCTGAAAGAGGGGGCGGAGAAGGCCAAGATCGAGCTCTCCTCGAGCCAGCAGACAGACATCAATCTGCCCTATATTACCGCAGACGCCAGTGGACCCAAGCACCTGAACATCAAGTTGACCCGGGCCAAACTCGAGTCGCTGGTGGAAGCGTTGATCGACCGGACCATGGAGCCCTGCAGGGTGGCGATGAACGATGCGGGCGTCTCTTCATCCGATATCGATGACATCATCCTGGTGGGTGGTCAGACCCGTATGCCGAAGGTGCAGGAGAAAGTGAAAGCGATCTTCGGCAAGGCGCCGCGCAAGGACGTCAACCCGGACGAGGCGGTGGCCGTAGGTGCGGCGATCCAGGGTGGTGTGCTGGCCGGCGACGTGAAAGATGTGTTGCTGCTGGATGTGACCCCGCTCTCCCTCGGTATCGAGACCATGGGTGGTGTGATGACCAAGCTGATCGAGAAGAACACCACTATCCCGACCAAGGCGAACCAGGTATTCTCCACCGCGGACGACAACCAGACAGCGGTCACGGTACATGTGCTGCAGGGTGAGCGTGAACAGGCCTCGGCCAACAAGTCACTGGGTCGTTTTGACCTGACCGACATCCCGCCAGCGTCGCGTGGGGTGCCGCAGATCGAGGTGAACTTCGACATCGATGCCAACGGCATCCTCAACGTGTCAGCCAAAGACAAGGCTACCGGTAAGGAGCAGTCGATCGTGATCAAGGCATCTTCCGGTCTGAATGATGCGGAGATCGAACGTATGGTCAAGGATGCCGAAGCGCACGTGGAAGATGATCGGAAGTTTCATGAGATCGTAACGGCCCGCAACAACGCCGATACCCTGATCCATGCCAGCAAAAAGTCCATGGAAGAGCTTGGTGACAAGATGGAATCGGGTGAGAAAGAGGCCATCGAGAGTGCCATAAAGGATCTCGAAGAGGTGATGAAGAGCGAGGATAAGGATGCGATCGAGGCCAGAACCAAGACCCTGACCGATGCTTCCGCCAAGATGGCAGAGCGCCTCTATGCCCAGCAGGGTGGTGATGCTGCCGCGGGTGCAGAAGCCGCCGGTGCTGCGGGTGCGGAAGCTTCATCGGCCAGTGGTTCTGATGATGTGGTCGATGCCGAGTTCGAAGAGGTGAAGGACGACAAGAAGTGACACTTTAACGGGTACTAGTACTCCAACAAGGTTATATTGATGGTCTCAGCGGGCCTGGAAGGGGTTAGGCACAAGGCTCGTCTCGCAGGGAATGGCTTGCCCTTTCCAAGAGGCGCAACGCCGTGGATGACCCCTTCCAGGCCCGCCCGAAGGGAGCCCCCCAAATGCGCCCATGCGGCGTTGTCGTCCTTGATAAGGGTGAAGCCATTGTCTGCGGACGGTGCCTTGCATGGACACATTTGGGGGGCTCTGAGTCCGTCAATATAACCTTGTTGGAGTACCAGAGAACGAAGCGTGCGGGTGCTTGAGGTGCCCGCGCGTTTTCGCATGTCAGACGACGGAAAAACGCAGATCGAAAATGTCACAACGCGACTACTATGAAGTGCTGGGTCTCAATAAGAATGCAAGCGAGGCCGAACTGAAGAAGGCTTACCGCCGGCTGGCGATGAAATATCACCCAGACCGCAATTCAGGAGAGGATGCGACGGCAGCGGAGGCACAATTCAAAGAGGTAAAGGCCGCCTACGAAATTCTCAGTGATCCCCAGAAGCGCGCCGCCTATGACCAGTTCGGGCATGCTGGCGTGAATCCCTCCATGGGTGCTGGACCCGGTGGGGCTGGGGGGGCCAGTTTCAGCGATATATTTGGCGATGTATTCGGCGACATGTTCGGCGGGGGACGTGGTGGTGGAGCGAGAGTACAACGTGGCGCCGATCTGCGTTACAACCTCGAGCTGACTCTGGAGGAGGCCGTGGCCGGTACCTCGGTCAAGATCCGGGTTCCGACACTGGTCAAATGTAATGTCTGTCGGGGAACCGGTACCAGGAAAGGCAGTAGTCCCAAGACCTGCCAGACCTGCGGTGGGCATGGCCAGGTGCGGATGCAGCAGGGCTTCTTCTCGGTTCAGCAGACCTGTCCCACCTGCCACGGCAAGGGGACAGTGATCGATGATCCCTGTACTGCCTGTCATGGGGCCGGCCGGGTGCAGCAGCACAAGACACTGTCGGTGAAGGTGCCAGCGGGTGTCGATACCGGGGACCGTATCCGTCTGGGAGGTGAAGGTGAGGCCGGTGAGAATAGTGGCCCGCCAGGCGATCTTTATGTCCAGGTGATGGTCAAGGAGCATGAGATCTTCACCCGGGAAGAGAACAACCTCTATTGCGGAGTCCCCATCCCCTTCGTCATCGCTGCTCTGGGTGGAGAACTGGAGGTGCCGACCCTGAATGGAAAGGTAATGCTGAAGATACCGGGTGGAACCCAGTCCGGAAAGATGTTCCGTATGCGTGGAAAGGGCGTGAAACCGGTGCGGGGCGGGCCACTGGGTGACCTGCTGTGCCGGGTGATCGTAGAGACCCCGGTCAATCTGACCGAGGAGCAGAGGGGTATCCTGCGCCAGTTCGAGAAGACCATGGAAGGGAGTGGCAAGAAACATAATCCGAATGCCCACTCCTGGCTGGGCGGGGTCAAGAAGTTCTTCGAGAATATGGGTTTTTGAAGCGGGATCTAGGAGCCTGTCGGACTTAGGATGAATCTACTGCGGAAAAGCCCTTTTGGCCCATTTTTCCGCTCATTCTCGTTAAATATGAATAACTATTCGCCTCAAATGAACGAAAAAATGGACTCAAAATGGTTTCCCTCGCTACGATCCCCTAAGTCCGACAGGCTCCTAGGACCGAGGAAAAGAAAAAGCGGTATGTAGTACCTTACCACTGAAATCTTGAACAGAAATACAAAGAAATCTCCGTAGGGTGGGCACGTTGTTTTTGCCCACCAAAGCGCCTTGTATCGCAATGGTGGGCACAAAAAAAGTGCCCACCCGACTATTTGGTTACGGCGCTGTCGGGTTAGGGGTAGGC
>JAUUYI010000173.1 GCA_030590525.1 Sedimenticola sp.
CCTTACCGTAGACCTGCTCCACATCCACATCGTATTTCTCTTCCAGCTCCCACAGTTTCTCCGGCGGGAGCTGCAGCAGCGCCTCTCGCCGGGGCACCGGAATCAGCGGCTGCAGCCGTGGGTTGTGGACAATGGTCCCCGGGTTGATCCGGGGCAGTTTAGGTATCCCCCGGGCCACGATGTTGTCATCGATCTGCTTCACGAACAGCCGATCGTTGGTGAGATAGCTCACCTCCTCATGGTCCATCAGATGCAGCATGAGGGTGGACTTTCCACCACCGGAAAAGCCGGCGATGCCGAAGCCGCGGCCATCATGCACCATCCCGGCCGCGTGGCAGATCAGCCACTCTCTATGCTGCAGCCAGTTCATGTACTGGGCATTGATGAAATTGATGACCTGGTTGTCATACTCCAGGCAGGGACCGGCGGCAATCCGGGTCGACTCGCTCTGCAGAAAAAGCATGCCGGTGCGTACCTTGAGCACCAGCCGCCCGCCGGGCAGATCCAGGTAGGCGTCCTTGCGCCCGCTCTTGCCCGGTTCCCGCTTCCAGTCGGTAAACGCCAGCCCGGTCTCCAGGGGCGCCCGCTCGATGCCGATGACATCGATATCCGGGCTGCCGACTGCCCCCGCTACATGGGCGAAGTATTTCCTGAGTTTCTCCACCAGCGCCCCGGAGTTGGAGCGCAGGCGCAGGATGCAGCCCTCCAGGTCGAGTACCAGTTCGTCATCACACAGTGTCTCATTGCCCTGCAGCAGGTGGGTGGCACCGTTCAGATCAAGTTCCATCTCATTTCCCTTCATTCAGCTGTTTCAGTGCGTAGGCCACATAGCGTTCCGCCGCGTTGATTCCGATACCCTCCAGCGCCCCCCGGAAACCGCCGAAGGCGGAGACCTCGAATACGATGGGTTCACCTTCGGTCTCCGCCACATCCACGGTGGTAAAATCCATGGCAAAGGGCGCCTGGGCCCGGTATGCCAGCTCGATGATCTCATCCGACGGGGTATGGGCGGCATAACGGCCACCGCTATGGATGGTGGTATTCCAGGCATCACCCTGGGAAACCCGGGCATAACTCCCCAGATACTCCCCCCCCAGGAACACCATCCCCAGATCCTGCCCGGGCAGGGCGATCTTCCGCTGGATGTACATCATCGGGTTATTCGCCTGAAAGGCGCGGATCTCCCGCTCCATCGCCTCATCACCCGCCGCTGCCTCGATCACACACATACCCCGGGCCTTGGTGGAGTAGAGGGGTTTGAATACGGCGCTGCCGAACTCACGCACCGCCTCCATAGCCGCCGACACGTCCTCCGTCACCCGGGTTTCAGGCATGGGGATGCCATGATTGCGCAGGGTGACGGTACAGCTGAGGCGATCCACCAGGCGCAGGATATTCTCCGCCCGGCTGAAGACCCGCACCCCGGCCGCCTCTGCCACCCGCAGCAGTTCCAGCCGGTCCAGGGTGTTGGGGCTGTAGCTGGCGCTGATCTTCTTGATCAGCAGCCCGTCCAGCCGGCACAGATCCTCCCCCCGGTGGAGCAGTCTCCCGCTGGCCAGATCCAGGCTCACCTCTGCCATGTCGATCACCCGACGATAACCGGTGCTGGCCTCGACCGCATCCGCCAGCGTCTCCGTGGACCATTTTCCTGGAATGCCCACCACACCTATTTTAAGCAATGAAAAGCTCCTCTACCGGGAGGCGAAAAGAGTCCGCCTGTTTGGGGTTGATCTCCACAATCCGCTCGATCAGGTAGCAGGCGCGCAGGAACATGGCGCGTGCCAGGGACTTGTCGAGAATGAAACGGGTGGAGGTAAAGAAGGAGCGCGCCAGACCGAGGGCCAGGCGCAGATCGAAAGTCGTATCGCCCCGTTTGCGGGCAAACTTACGGGCAAACCGGTAAAAATCCCGGTCCACCTCCATGATGCGCCGTCGAAGCGGTGGATCGAGTACCTGCAGCCGGTAGATGGAGACCATGAAGACCGAGACATCCTGCACATAATCCATATAGCGGGAGCGGTGCAGATCGATAAAGTTGATCCGTTTCTCCAGCGGGTCGTAGATGATGTTATCCACGTTGAAGTCACCGTGGATATAGACAGAGAAGGGCGCCTCGAGTCCGGCCTCGTACTTCTCGGCCCGTTTCAGCAGGGTATCGAAGGCCGGAACCTTGAGGTCACAGATCCAACTGTCGTCCTGCTGAAACTCCGGATGAATGGTGTAGACATCCTGCAGCCGACTGGAGATCTGGGCGCTGAAACCGGCAGAGACCGGCTTCTCCACCCGGGTCTTCCGCCAGATGGATTGCAGGGTCGAACTGAGTTCCCCCAGGGTCTCCTTCAGCAACTTCGGGGATTCGTGCAGCAGGATCTGTTCGAACGTGAGGCCCGCCAGGTGTTCGATCAGCAGGGAAGCGGACTGCCCGCGCTTCTGGTAAGAGAGGATACGGGGGGCCAGGCCGGGAAAGATTTCATGCCAGCTCTCCACCCCCTGACGCTCCTCTTTCAGTTTGCGCTTTATCCCATCCTTGTAGATGGCCACATAGCCTTCATCATTCTGGTCCGCCTTGCTGATACCGGCGATGGCACTCCCGGAGCGGGTCTCTGCGATGGTTTCAATCGTCAGCTCCGGCAGATCCTCTTCCGCATCCAGCAGTGCCACTGACGCCCGCATCGAGTGATAACGCTCGGTATTGATGGGCTGACCCAGGTTGGCCGAGATGATGGCTTCACTGATCCTCAGCAGGGCGTCCCCCATCTGTTCCACATCGTGGACCACGAACAGGGCGCTGATCAGGTCTTCGGTATGCTTACCCTCTTTCAGCTGCGCCGTATAGTGCTGCCGCAGTTTACGGTAAGCCTGGTCGAGCCGCTGCTCGATCCGGCCGATCTTCAACGCCTGCCGGGTATCACCCTCCTGCACCGCTTCGACGATCTGACCGATGCCGCGGTTGACCCACTCCAGCATCTCCCGGTAGCTGCGATGCTTCAGATAGCCCTTATTGGTCAGGTAGCCTGCGTTATGAACACAATCACGACACAGCTCTGCGATGCGGTCCAGGTCGGCAGCGATGGACTCCATCGCCCTCAGCGTCAGGTCCTCATCACCTGTTCCCTTGCTGCAGGCCATGTTTCTCAGGCAGCTCTCCTGAATCCGCATCTTCAGGTTATAGGCGTAACCACTGCGGTCCAGGATACGTTTTCCCACGGTCTTTGACCCGTTATCGAAAAAACGCTGCAGATTATTGACCTGCGAATCCACCTCGGCGGTGAGAAACCGTATGTTCTCCCGGATGACTTTTGGGGCGCCCATGGTCAGTCGATCAACCCCAGATAAACCTTCCGCTCCGGCGCCTGAATCTCCTGCAGCCAGGTGACCAGCGACCGGGGGTGGAGTGTTATCCGGTCCAGCCTCTCCAACTCCATCCAGACCACCTCCAGCTGGTGTTTGTCCGGGTGATAGCCGTTCACCGGGGTATACCCTTCCGGCACGCTGCAGAGGAACAGGAACTCCACCAGGTGCTTGTAACTGGGCGGGTCGGTCGCGCGCGGCTTGAACCAGTCGGCGACGTGGAGCAGGTCGTGGATCTCCACCGAGGTACCGATCTCCTCCCGGCACTCACGATCCAGGGCCTGGGCCAGAGGCTCCCCCGGATCCTGAGCGCCCCCGGGCAGCGCGAAGCGCTCGCCCTGTTCATCCTCTTTTCGCAGCAGCAGTATTCGTCCCTCTTCCAGGATCAAGGCACGGGCAGCATTGCGTATAACCGGCAGCAGGTTATCCATTGTCATCAGGGTATCCAGGCCATGCACAGGGTTTATCGATTTCACTTTGCCAGACTGCAGGGGGCCGGCTTCTTACCTGCCATGCCAACCGCCAGTTGTGGCGCCATGCTCAATAGATACGATATTATAATGGAACAGCGGTCAGACACCACTCTTTACCGATACCTTTCTCGCCATGAATCCGATACGTATTACGCGTACAGTCAAGCTCCCGGACCCGATCCGCATCAGCCGCTACCGCAAGGCCCCTGAACTGGGCCCCGGCATCCTCTTCTTCAGCGGTGGCTCCGCCCTTAACCGTCTGAGTCGGGTGCTGAAAAGCTACACCCACAATTCGACCCACATGGTTACCCCTTTCGACTCGGGCGGCAGTTCTGCCAAACTGCGCAAGGCCTTTGCCATGCCCTCCATCGGTGACCTGCGCAGCCGACTCATGACCCTGGCCGACGAGACCGTTACCGGCAACCCGGAGGTGTACCAGCTGTTCAACTATCGCTTTCCCGGGAACCGGAGCAGACAAGATCTGTTCAAACGGCTGGACGCCCTGACCCGGGGCAAGGATCCGCTGGTCGATGCCATCCCCAACCCGATGCGCCGGTTGATCCGGAATCAGCTGGGCTATTTCACGGACGCGATGCCTGCAAAGTTCGACCTGCGGGGCGCCAGTATCGGTAACCTGATCCTGGCGGGGGGTTATCTGAATAATCACCAGCATCTGGATCCTATCATTTTTCTGTTCTCGAAACTGGTAGGGGTACTCGGTACCGTGCGGGCGGTGGTCAACGACAACCTGCATCTTGGAGCGGAACTGGAGGACGGGCGCCTGGTGATCGGCCAGCACCGGCTGACCGGCAAAGAGGTGTCACCACTGACCTCCCCCATCAAACGGCTGTTCCTTACCGAACACCCCGATGAGCCGGTCGCTGCAGAAGCCGTGATACGCAAGAAGAACCGCAAACTGATCGAGCGTGCAGATCTGATCTGTTTCCCCCCTGGCAGCTTCTACTCCAGCATACTGGCCAACCTGCTGCCCCGGGGTGTGGGCTCCGCAGTCGCTGCCAACAGTGCACCCAAAGTCTATATCCCCAATCTGGGAACCGACCCGGAGCAGATCGGCATGACGCTGGATCAATCGGTACTGCGGTTGCTGAAAAAACTCCGCATCGACGCGGGGGCTGCCTGCCCGGACAGCAAGCTGCTGAATTTCGTTCTCATCGACCGAAAGGGTGGTAAGTACAACTCGACCTGCTCAATGGGGCGGATGCGGGAACTGGGAATCCAGGTGATAGACACACCGCTGGTGAGCCGGCGCAGCAGCCCTTACTACGACCCTGAACTGCTGGTCGCCGCCCTGCTCTCCCTGACCTGAACGTCCCGTAACCCGGTAACACCATCTGCTTCCCACGCTCTGCGTGGGAACCATAGAACCCCGGACTTCATGACTCCGCAGGAGTAGGTCGGGCATGCCGTTTATGCCCGACGTCATTTTCCAAAGCCACCCGCCAGAAATAATGTCGGGCACAAAAACCGTGCCCGATCTACATGGCTTAGATTTAGGAGTAGGTCGGGCATGCCGTTTATGCCCGAC
>JAUUYI010000269.1 GCA_030590525.1 Sedimenticola sp.
AAGGGTGCGGTGGGGGCGGTGATCGAGGAGCTGCCGAGTTTCCGCTACGGCTTGAGCGTAATCAACAACTATGACGGTTATACAGGCGTGCTGGAAGACGGAGGCCTTACGAGACCTGTGCCAGCGGACGGTATACACGATTTCAGTGACCACAACAGAGGCCTGGTGGGTGCACTCTACTCCTTCGACTGGCCGTCGGATACAGGCACACCGCTGCGGCGGGGCCTGCAGCGGGTGGGGGAGTATTACAAGGAGACCGGAGACGCGGCCCCCATCGTTCACGCCTGCCAGCAGAACTTTACGGTGCTGGTTACAGATGGTTACTGGAATGGTGCAGCCCCCGGTCTGCCGGAAAACAAGGTGGATGTGGATGGCGATGGTGTCAAAAATACCGACGATGTTCTCGAGAGTACCCTGGCGGATGTGGCCCGCTACTACTACGAAACCGACCTGAGTGATTTGCCTGACATCGTGCCGATCAGCACCCGGGATACCGCCACCCACCAGCACATGGTGACCTACACCGTCGCCTTCGGTGTCGATGGAAACCTGAGGGATACGGATGGTGATGGGGACCCGGACCAGGATGCGGCCGGTGAACCATTCACCCCCGCACCGGATGCGGACTGGGGTAATCCATTCGAAAGTGATCAGGCGAAGGTGGACGACCTGTGGCATGCGGCATTCAACTCCAGCGGTTTTTTCGCGGGGGCGGGCACGCCCAGAAAGTTGTTCGAATCCCTGGGTAAGGCGCTGAAGGAGATCGAGGAGAGCACAGCATCGGCCGCGGCCGTGGCCTTGAACTCAGGCTCTCTGAGTGACGATACCCACATCTATCAAGCCCGCTTCGACAGTACCCTGTGGAGTGGCCAACTGCTTGCCTTTACGATCGAGACGAGCGGGGCGGTGGATACGAGCCCGGTGTGGGACGCGGGGGAGAAGATCGATGGCCAGTCATATCAGGAGAGGGTGATTATCTCCTACGATCCAGACGAGGAAACCGGTATCAAATTCCGCTATGGGGCAGATGCAACGGACCTGACCGATAGTCAGGTACTGGCACTGATGGCAAGTGCACCCAATCCCTTGCCGGCAGCGGATGACCCAGCATTCGGGGATCTGTTCGATGCCAACAAACCCTATGTGGAGGCGTTGGTAAATTTCCTGCGGGGGGATAGAGCCCACGAAGGTGACGGGGATGCGGCGGGCTACCGCTTCCGGGAACGGGCAGGAAAACTGGGGGATATAATCCACTCCGCCCCGGCCTATGTCGGCCCCCCGGGTTTTCAGTACCCGGACGAGTGGCGGGACAAACTCATTGAAGATGCTGCGTTGCCTGAGAACGGCGCTGACAACGCATACTCAGCATTCCGGGATGCAAACAGGAACCGGACCCCGGTGATCTATTTCGGCGCCAACGACGGCATGCTGCACGCCATCAACGCCAACGTCACTGACGACGATGCCGAGGGCGATGCCACCCAGTTCTCCGACGCGGGTGCAGAACTGCTCGCCTATGTGCCGAGCATGCTCTACGAAAGGCTGCCGGAACTGGCCGATCCCGAATACGCCCATCGATATTATGTGGATGGCGGGATCACCGTCGTGGACGCCTTCATTGGCGGGGCCTGGCGCACGGTGCTGGTGGGGGCGCTGGCCGGTGGTGGCCAGGGGATCTACGCCCTGGATGTGACCATGGATGCGACCAACCCGGACTCTGAAGACAACCCTTTTTTTGAGGGCAACGCCAGCAACATCGTGCTGTGGGAATTCAGCGATGCCAATGATGCGGATGAAGAGGGTAATGCAGATCTGGGTTACACCTACTCCAGGCCGGCAGTGGTGCGTATGCACAATAATGGCGAGTGGGCGGCGGTGTTCGGCAACGGTTACAACAACACCGAGGCGGACAGACATCCCAGCGCCAGCGGTAACGCGGTGCTCTATATCGTCAGTCTGACAGACGGCTCTCTCCTGCGGAAGATCGATACCGGAGTCGGTTTTGCGGATGATCCGACCGAGGGCAACCACCCCAATGGCCTGGCCACGGTCTCACCGGTCGATCTGGATGGGGATGGCATCGCCGACTACATCTATGCCGGTGATCTGTTTGGCAACATGTGGAAGTTCGATATCACCAGTGCTGACCCCACTAGCTGGGTGGTGGCTAATACTAATACCCCGTTGTTCACGGCAACCTCCATCGAGGGTGAAGGTGCCCTCCAGCCGATCACCAGCCGCCCGGAGGTGGGGCACGCGCCCCAGGGAAGGCCGGGTGTCATGGTCTATTTCGGCACCGGGAAATACCTGGAGGAGAGCGACGACACCCAGCTCAATCAGGCCACCCAGACCTTTTATGGGATCTGGGACAACTGGACGGTGGTGGGGCCTCTGGACCGGGATGCTGTAGCTGTTGAAGCTACTGAAGATACTGAAGCTACTGAAGGTCCGATCCTGCAGGAGCAGAAGATCCGCCTGGAGCAGACTCGGACCTTTCTGGATGAAGGGGTCGATAGCGGTGATTTCGATGTGCGCACCAGCACCGATAACCCGGTCAACTGGGAAGAGAAGAGAGGGTGGTACATGGACCTGATCGTGGATGGCGCGGTCAGCAACCAGGGCGAGCGTCAGGTTACGCCCTCGGTGTTGCGTAATGGCCGCATCATCTTTACCACCCTGGTGCCTTCGGCTGACCTCTGTGCTTCGGGCGGTGACAGCTGGTTGATGGAGCTCGATGCCCTCACCGGCGCCAGGCTCCTCTTCTCACCTTTCGACCTCAATCAGGATGGCGTATTCGATACGGAAGATTATGTCGAACTCCCGGGAGAGGGCGATACGCCCCCCACGTCGGTGCCAACCAGCGGCATCAAGTCGCCGGTGGGTATCATCTCCACCCCCGCTATCCTGTCGGCTGTCGGTGGTGGCGAGAACCCCGGTGGCGATGGGCCGGTAAACCCCTGTGCTGCGGGGGCCGAGTGTAAGGTGGCCAGTGGCTCGAGTGGGGCAATGGCTTTTATCCGGGAGAACCCGGGCCAGGGTGAGTATGGCCGCCAGTCCTGGCGTGAGCTATGAGCAGAGATCGTGAGGTCGGATTCGATATGAAATCAAAACAGATCCGGGGGGGCAGGCGCCAGCGGGGGTTTACCCTGGTCGAGCTGATGGTGACCATCGCCGTGCTGGCGATACTGGCCGGTATTGGCTATCCACTCTATGCAGAACAGGTGCAAAAGGCGCGTCGGACCGACGCCCGCAGCTCCCTGAGGATGATCGCCCTGGCCCAGGAGCGCTTCTACACGGTCAACGGGACATACGCCCCGGACCTCGAGGCAGACGGTAACCCGCTGAACCTGCCGGATACGCTGACGGACGGCGACTCAGCGGACGGGCATTACACACTGGGGATTGTGACAGATGATGACAATCTGACCTACACGATCACGGCGACCGCCCAGGGCGGACAGGCGGATGATGAAGACTGTGAGGAGTTCACACTGAACCAGCTCGGTGTCAAAACCGCAACCGATGGAGACGGCGCAAAGTGCTGGTAGAACAACCCCCTGGTTCCCACGCTCCTAAAGCAATGTAGGTCGGGCACGTTTTTTGTGCCCGACATTTTTTCTGGCGGGTGGCATTGGGAGATGATGTCGGGCATAAACGGCATGCCCGACCTACGCCTGCTGAAAATGGTTGAATTTTATGTTTTGCATCATCGTAGGATGGGCAAAGCGCAGCGTGCCCATCAAAACC
>JAUUYI010000013.1 GCA_030590525.1 Sedimenticola sp.
CAGAATAACATCATGATTTTTTAACGTTCGAGTTCTGATCGAGGAGGGAAGCGGCCCGGTCGTGGTCGGAGTTGCTCAACTCGGGCACCTGCTCACGGGCCCGGCGGCGGATGAAGAGGATCAGCACCAGCACCCCGATACCCATAATGACAAAAGGCCCCAGCCACAACAGCAGGGTCGAGCTCTTCAACGGGGGGCGATAGAGCACGAAATCACCATAACGCTGGACCATGTAGTCGGCCACCTCTTGCTGAGTGGCACCCGACTCGACCATTTCATAGGTCTGCTGCCGCAGATCCTGAGCCAGCTCTGCATTGGAATCCGCCAGATTCTGATTCTGACACACCAGGCAACGCAGTTCATCGATCAGGGTCTTGTAGGTCCGCTCTTTTTCAGGGTCATCGAAACTGTGGGCTTCGATTCCGGCAAACACCGGCCCCACTGTCAGCAACATCAACAATAACAACCAGCGTCGCATCAATTTGGCTCCTTCAACAACCGTTCCACCAGGGGACGGATGGTTTCATTCAGAGACTGCACCGTCACCGGGCCGATGTTCTTGTAGCGGATGATCCCTTTCTTATCCATCACAAAGGTCTCAGGGACGCCATACACGCCCCAGTCGATGCCGACCCGTCCCTCGGCATCCACTGCAATGGCACTGTAGGGGTTACCCAAGCGTGCCAGCCAGATCTTGGCATCTGCTTCTGCATCCTTGTAGTTGAGACCGACGACATCCGCCAGGCCACTATTGGCAAAGTCGGTGATGATCCGGTGCTCGGCCCGGCAGGAGACGCACCAGGAGGCGAACACGTTGAGCAGCCAGACCTTGCCCTTCATATCCTCCACCGAGATACGGGCCGTATCGTCATACAGCCGCGGCAAATCGAATGCCGGTGCCGCCTTGTCGATCAATGGGGATGGCACCTCCTTAGGATCGAGAGTCAACCCGATGCCAAGAAAGATCACCAGGACCATAAAGATCCCAAGCGGTATCAGATGGCGCGCTTTCACTCCGTTTCAATCTCCTGCAAGTTTCATCTGCTTGTCACGAACTCTGGTTCCCATCTCTGCGTGGGAGCCCGTTCAATAAGGTCAGGCGGAACCAACCACGACACCCTCCCTTTCGATCGCCCGGGCCTTGCGTGCCAGGCGGTAGTAGCGCCGATCGCTGGCTGCCAGCAGGCCACCCAGGCCCATCAGCAGGCCTCCAAGCCAGATCCAGCGCACGAACGGTTTGTGATAGAGACGGACACTCCAGCTCCCCTGGTTGCCAAGAGGCTCACCCAGGGCTACGAACAGATCCCGGGTCAGGGTGACATCGATACCCGCCTCGGTCATCGGCATACCGCTGCGATAATTACGCTTTTCCGGGTGCAGGGTGCTTACCACGGCCCCGTTCCTGCTGATCTCTACCACACCCCGGTCACCCTGATAGTTGGGCCCGACGAAATGCTCCGCCCCCTGGAACAGGAAGTCGTACCCCCCCAGGCTGTAACTCTGGCCCGGGTCCAGCCGCACATCCTTCTCCTGACTGTAGATAGATGTCAGGGTGATACCGACGATGAACACGGCGACGCCGGTGTGTGCCAGCATCATGCCAAAGCCACCGCGCGTCGTGGTGGTGATGGTCTGCCACAGGCTGCGGCGTCCGGCCGATCGTTCCAGCAGCCACAGCAGAGTGGTGAGAAAGACCCAGATCGCCAGCACCAGACCCAGGGCGGCAAACCAGCTGAAGCGGGGAGCCAGCAGGGCAGGCAGGGCAAGCCCCGCTACCAGGCTGATGACAGCAGGGATGCGGATCTTCCGGATCAACCCCGGCACACTGTCCTGCTTCCAGCGCACCAGCGGGCCTATTCCCATCAGGATGGCCAGCGGGATGGTCAGCGGGATGAAAACGCTGTTGAAATAGGGCGGCCCGACGGAGATCTTACCTGCACCCAGCGCATCCAGGATCAACGGGTAGAGGGTGCCGAGCAGGATGCTGGCGGCGGTCACCACCAGGAACACGTTATTCAGCAGCAGCCCGGTCTCCCGGGAGAACAGATCGAACTTCACCGTGCTGCGGATCTGCGGGGCCCGCCAGGAGTAGAGCGCCAGCGAGCCTCCGATCGCCACCCCGAGAAAGAGCAGGATGAAGACCCCCCGCTCCGGATCAGTGGCGAAGGCGTGTACCGAGGTGAGTACGCCGGAACGGACCAGGAAGGTCCCCAGCAGACTGAGAGAGAAGGCGAAGATCGCCAGCAGCACGGTCCAGGCCTTGAAGGCACCCCGCTTTTCGGTCACCGCCAGCGAATGAATCAGGGCGGTACCCACCAGCCAGGGCATAAAAGAGGCGTTCTCCACCGGATCCCAGAACCACCAGCCGCCCCAGCCCAGTTCATAGTAAGCCCACCAGCTGCCGAGCGTGATACCCAGGGTCAGGAACACCCAGGCGATATTGGTCCAGGGGCGTGACCAGCGGGCCCAGGCGGCATCCAGCCGACCACCCAGCATGGCCGCGATGGCAAAGGCAAAGGCGACGGAAAAGCCCACATATCCCATGTAGAGCATGGGTGGATGAATGGCCAGTCCCGGATCCTGCAGCAGTGGATTCAGATCCCTGCCCTCCAGCGGTGGATTGGTCAGTCGGGCAAAGGGGTTTGAGGTGAGCAGCATAAACAGCAGAAAACCCACACTCACCATCCCCATGACACCCACCACCCGGGCCAGCATCACCTCCGGCACGCTGCGACTGAACAGGACCACCGCACCGGTCCAGATGGCGAGAGTCAGCGCCCACAGCAGCAGCGACCCCTCGTGGGCACCCCAGACTCCGGAGACCTTGTACAGGATCGGGAGCAGGGTGTTGGAGTTGGTCGCCACATACACCACGGAGAAGTCACTGACCAGAAAGGCGTAGGTGAGACAGCCGAAGGAGATCAGCATGAACAGCAGCTGAGCCAGTGCCGCCGGCCGGGCCAGGGCCACCCAGGAATGGATACCCCGGTGGGCCCCGAACACAGGGAAGGTGGCCTGTACCAGCGCCATACAGAGCGCCAGGATGAGTGCGATGTGCCCGAGTTCAGGGATCATAGGTTGGTGGTTCCCGGGGTGCCTGCCTGGTGGGACTTCTCGAGGGCATCCGCCACCTCTGGCGGCATATAATTCTCATCGTGTTTGGCCAGCACTTCATCGGCCACGAATATGCCATTCTCATTCAGGCGACCCTGGGCGATGACCCCCTGTCCCTCTGAAAAAAGGTCGGGCAGGATGCCGGTGTACTCCACGTTTATTTTGTGGGCATTGTCAGTGACGACGAAACGCACTGTCATCTCCTGACCTCGCTGCAGACTCCCGCTCTCCACCAGTCCGCCGAGACGGAACACATGCCCTTCCGGCGCCTTGTGCTCTGCCACCTCCGAGGGCGAGAAGAAGTAGGAGAGGTTGTTTTCCAGTGCATTGAGCACCAGCCAGGCAGCCAGACCGAGACCGGCGAGACCCACCAACAGGAACCCTAAACGCTTGTGTCTGGCTTTCATCTTTCCACCTCTTTCATCCGAACGATGCGGGAAACCCGCTGCAGCACGGCGCGCCTGCGCCTGTGAACCAGTATCGGTTCCATGATCATAAACAGGGCGGTAACCCCAAAAGAGCCCCAGACATAGAGCCCGTAACCACCCATGTAGAGAAATTCAGACAGGCTCACCCGCGCACCTCCGGCAACTCGCTGACCCAGGTGGTATCGCGCTCCCGCTCCAGGATAATGGAGCGGACCCGCGCCAGTGAGACGGCGATAGAGTAGGCCCAGAAGCCCAGCGTCATGATCAGCATGGTCCAGAGCATGACCTGCCCCATGCTGGAACCCTTGGTGATGGAGACTGAAGCCCCCTGGTGCAGGGTATTCCACCACTTGACCGAGAAATAGATGATCGGGATATTTACCACGCCCACCAGCGCCAGGATGGCCCCGGCCCGATCCGCCCGACGAGGATCGTCGATGGCGCCCTGCAGGGCGATGAACCCTATATACAGGAAGAGCAGGATCAACTCAGAAGTGAGCCGGGCATCCCACACCCACCAGGCACCCCACATGGGCTTGCCCCAGAAGGCGCCGGTCCAGAGGGCGAGGAAGGCGAACATGGCCCCGGTAGGCGCCAGAGCCTTGGCCATCATGGCTGAAAGCCGGGTGTTGAATACCAGACCCAGACCGGACCACACGGCCATGACCACATAGATGAACATGGACATCCAGGCTGCGGGCACATGAACGAAAATGATGCGATAGCCCTCCCCCTGCTTATAGTCGGTGGGCGCAATGAAGAAGCTCATGTAGAGCCCGACGCCGATCAACACCAGGGCGATCACGCTGAACAGGGGCACCAGCCGCCCGGCCAGGGGATAGTAGGTGGCTGGGGAGGAGAATTTAAACCAATTGATCAGCCTGGAATTCATGGGTCGGATTTCAGCAGTTCATTACAAAACAGGAAAACAGGCCGCGCTGCCAGAGCAGTAGCGACGGAGCATCGCAGGTTACACTCTGCCCCACTTTTATCAAGAGCTATTGTCATTTCCCACACCCGATACACGGTTATGAAGGGCGCATATCCAATCAACTTTCTCGCCCCCTGACGGAAGGTTGGGATGTGAGACACCCGCCCTTTCGCCATAGCGCACTTCAGACATTTGATGGGTATTCTGCTGTTTGGTTCCCACTACTCTGCAGAAATCCGCAGGGCGGCTGAGGCAGCCAGTGGAGAAAAGAGCAGTGACAACACCAGCAGTGCCCCCAGCATGGAGAGATGCCCCTGTTCCCCCAGGCCGGAGACATTCGCCTCCACCGCGCCGGCACCGAAGATCAACACCGGGATACAGAGTGGCAACACCAGCAGCGAGACCAGCACCCCACCGCCACGCAGGCCCAGAGTCAGCGCCGCGCCGATTGCTCCGATCAGGCTCAAAGCCGGGGTGCCCAGCAGCAGCGAGACCACCAGTACGCCAAGGGCCTCCGGAGAGAGGTCATATTGCAGACCCAGCAGCGGCGCCACGATCGCCAGTGGCAGCCCGGTCACCAGCCAGTGGGCCGTCACCTTGCCCAACACCAGCAGCGACAGGGGCTGAGGCACCAGCAGCATCTGCTCCAGGGTGCCATCTTCGAAGTCGGCGGCGAACAGGCGCTCCAGCGCCAGCATGGAGGCCAGCAGCGCTGCCACCCAGACCACGCCGGGCGCAATCAGGCGCAGCGTATTCATCTCCGGCCCGATGCCCAGGGGAAACAGACTGACCACGATGACGAAGAAAAACAGGGTGGTAAAGAGATCGCTGCGCCGGCGCATGGCCAGGGTAATATCGCGCCGGACTATGATCAGAAAGGCCTCAAACATCCCCGTCCCCTTTCCAGCCCAGCTGGAGTTGTTTCACCTGACCCCGGGTCAGGCTCACCTCCTGATGTGTGGTGAGAATCACCATCCCTGCCCGTTCGACATGGGATCGAATCACTGTCTGCAGAAAACCAACCGCCGCCTTGTCCAGAGCGGTGAAGGGTTCATCCAGTATCCAGAGGGGTGATGCATGGAGCAGCAGCCGCGCCAGCGACACCCGCCGCTTCTGCCCCTGGGAGAGCACCCGGACCGGCAGGTCTTCACACCCCTTCAACCCCATCTGCTCCAGTGCATCCCAGGCCTTCGCCTCACTGACCGCAATACCATCGAGCACACAGGAGATACGCAGGTTCTCGACCCCGGTAAGATCGTCCTTGATACCGTTCCGGTGGCCAACGTAGGCCAGTTCCCGGTTGAACTCCTCACCCAACCGCCGGATATCGGTGCCATTCCACTGCACCTCACCCGCCGTGGGCCTGATCAGGCCGCAAATCGCCCGCATCAGTGTGGTTTTACCGCTACCGTTGTGCCCATGCAGGTGCAGCAACTCCCCCGACTCGAGGGAAAACGCCAGCCCCGAGAAGAGCCGGCGGTCTCCGCGCACGCACTCCAGGTCCACGATTTCAAGCATTCAGATTTCCATACAGGGATCGGATCAAAAGGGGAATTCTACATTATAAGCAGGACCAAGGACCGAGGAAAAACAGATCCTGCCCGCTCAGGTTATCTCGACTGGTAGTCCTTCTAATTGCCATTCGGGAAGCCCCCCTTCCAGTCTTCGAGCTTTGATGCCTTTCTGCCGCAATATTGAAACGGCATCGAACGCCAGCACGCAATGCGGTCCGCGGCAGTAGGCGACAATCTCCTGGTCAGGATTCAGCTCATGTAGACGTTTTTCCAATTCCTCCAGCGGAATATTGACCGCCCCCGGCAAGTGCCCCGCTTCATACTCCTCTGGCGGACGTACATCCAGAACTGACACAAGACCATCCCGGACCCTCTCCAGCAACTGGTCTGCGGGCACCGGTTCCAGGCTGTCTTTGACTATAAGATAGTCATCGATCAGGCGATTGACATCGGCCAGACGACGCTCTGCAACCTCCCTCAGAGAGCTGAGTAGCGCCGCTACATCCATACCACTCAACCGATAGTAAACCTTGTGGCCCTCCTTCCGATTCTCTACTAAACCCGCCTGCCTAAGCTGCTGGAGATGCTGTGAGGTATTGGCCACAGTGAGACCGGAAACCCGGGCCAAGGCATCCACACTGCGTTCTCCTTGGGCCAGAAACTCCAGCAATTCAAGCCGGTAACCATTACTCATCGCCTTGGCGACACGGGCAAATTGGCTGAAAAGATCGTGTTTGAAATTACCGGTTGACATATCCACCCACCCGACTAATTCTCAAGTATTCTATATATCTATTGATTTGGTGATTTACACAGAAATTATAGCAGAATTCAAGCTGGAGGAAAGTTGAGCATGAACTGGCATGATTGGATTCCTGGCAATGAACTACCCATTCGCCTGAGCTTTTTCTTTGGCATCTTTGCCGTCATGGCGATCGGGGAAATCGTCTCTCCCTGCCGCGTCGTCACCGTTTCCAAGGGCGTTCACTGGGTCAACAAGCTGGGGTTGGTCTTTCTCAAAAGTTTTATCCTGCGGACAACAAGGATGGAAAGTAAAGCACTCTGGAAAAACCGATCGCATTGGTCTGCACCACTGATCGACGCGGATAAGAAGCGGGTTTCAGTCTGTTTTAGGTTTTCATTCGCGTTCAATCCATGTGATCCGCGGCTGAAGGTTTTCTCATGACAGGGCTGAGTTGCAAGAAGGTGAGCGATATCGTGTGAAAATCGAGCTGTATCAACCACTAGGATCCTTGCGGATAACGGACGGCAACGCTACGATGGCTTGCGGTCAGGGGAATATCCCGGACGCGGTGGCTATAACGAATCGAATAGGGGAACGGAGATGCAAAGGTACGGGAAAAGAGGCGGCCTTTTTCTGGCCGGCATGGTGGTGGCGGCACAGCCGCTGTTCGTCGATACGGCGCTGGCAGAGTCCGTAACCGTCGACCGGGTGTTGCTGGAGAAGCTGCAGCGGCTGATCGATCAGCAGCAGCAGCAGTTGAGCCGGCAGTCGCAGCAGTTGAAATCACAGTCGGAACTGCTCGGTTCCCTGGAAAGAGAAGTGAAATCGCTCAGTGCGGAGAGAGATACTACAGGCGCGGCGAAGGGCAGCGTGGCCGCTGCCGTAGCAAAGCCAGAGAGTCCGGTAGAGGAGGCGGAGGCCGAACGGGCACTCGTGCCCGCTGTCGCAGCGAAGTCGGCGAGTCCGGTAGAGCAGGCGGAGGCTGAACGGGCACGCGTGCCTGAGGAAGCCGCGGTAGTCCGCTCAGGGCAGAAGCAGGTGAAGCTGACCGTCTCGGGTCAGATAAACCGCGCGTTGAACCTGGCGGACGACGGCGACAAGACCAAGCTGTACAACGTCGACAACGATGCCACCAATACCCGGTTCCGGCTGGTGGGCACGGCCAGGGCGACGGATGATCTGACTCTGGGTACCCTTTGGGAGTATGCGGTCACCTCCAACGAATCGTCGAAGGTCAGCCAGGACAACGAGAGTGCCGGCGATTTCACCGATCTGCGCTGGGCGGAGGTTTCGTTGACGAGCAGGAACTGGGGCAAAATCTCCCTCGGCAAGGGCAGTACCGCCTCCGACGGTACCGCCGAGCTCGACCTCTCCAAGACCGATGTCGTCCAGTATTCCGGCGTCGCCGACATCATGGGCGGGCTCAAGTTTCGCGACAGCAACGACGATCTGACGAGCATCAAGGTGGAGGATGCATTCTTCAATCTGGACGGGTTGAGCCGCAAGAACCGGGTGCGCTACGATACCCCCGGTTTCGCCGGCTTCAAGGTCGCCACCTCGGCCGTGGCCGATCAGCGCTGGGATGCAGCGCTGACCTGGGGCGGTCGGGGGTACGGCTTCGAGGCGGCCAGCGCGGTGGCCATCGCCGACCCCAACGAGGATGATGGAGACAACCGGTACGACGGTTCTTTCTCCCTGCTGCACGGGCGGACGGGGCTGAACCTCACCCTCTCTGCCGGCCTGCAGGAGAAAGACAAGCAGGGTGACCAGAGTAACCTCTACGGCAAGGTGGGGTGGCTGCATCGCTTCTTCGATTTCGGCGAGACCGCGTTCGGTGTCGACTATACCGTTTCGACCAATTTCCCCACCGGCAGCCACGATGGCTACTCGGTCGGTGCAGCGGTGGTTCAGCAATTCGACGGGTACGGTGCAGAGCTCTATGGCCAGGTGCGCACCTACTCACTCAGCAACGATGGCTCGCCCAGCGCCCAGACCATCACCGGCGGCACCATCGGCACGCGGGTGAAGTTCTGAGGCGCGCTGCTCTCTTGCTGACACTGGTTCTGGTCACAGGGTGTGCAGGGATGGAACCCTTTGACCCGGGCAACCGCAGGGAGGAGGGGCCGCCGGGTGGCATTTTTTCGGGGCCGAGCGGTGAGTTCACCATCTTTCGAGGTGGCAGGGAGGTGCCGCAGGGGGAGGAGAGCAAGCCCGGCAGGGATGCGGAGAAGAATTGATGGTTCAATGTGCGGGGTAACAAGTTTACCCTGGCACCCGCAAGGGAGCTCTTCTATCATAATTCTGGCGCGGATCCGAATCTATACGCAGCCAGACGAGCTGAGTGTGCAGGAGTGAATGATGACAGGAACCCCGGTGGTGGACCCGATCATCGATTTCAGAGCCAGAGCAGAAGAGCTCCTGCCGGAGGGCGCCAGTTATGACGCCTGCCTGAGTTGCGGACTCTGCTCATCCGGGTGCCCGGCCTCCGGCCTCGAAGGCATGAATCCGCGCCAGTTCATCCGCATGGCCATGCTGGGAATGAACGAAGAGCTCTCTACTACCCCCTGGATCTGGACCTGTACCCAGTGCCAACGCTGCACTTACGTCTGCCCCATGAGCATCGACATCCCGGCCCTGGTTGGCATGGCACGGGGAGCCTGGCCCTGGGAGAAGAAACCCAAGGGGATCGTCCGCTCCTGCCAGGCGCAGCTGCGCTTCTCCAGTACCAGCGCCATGGGGCTTCGATCCGAAGATTTCATCGAGATCGTCGACGAGATCGCAGCGGAGGTGCGGGAGCAGGACGACCGCTTCAAGAGACTGAACGTCCCCATCGATAAACAGGGCGCCAGGTTCTTCATCAACCAGAACTCCCGCGAGCCCGCGGTCGAGCCGGAAGAGCTCGGCCCCCTGTGGAAGATCTTCGACTACGTGGGGGCGGACTGGACCTATGCCTCGAAGGGGTGGGCCGCCGAGAACTTCTGCATGTTCACCGGGGATGCAGCCGCCTGGGAGGAAATGGTCCGGAAGCGGGTCGATGCGGTGAACGAACTGGGCTGCAAGGTGTGGGTGAACACGGAGTGCGGCCACTCCTTTTACACCATCTGGAAGGGGATTCAGCGCTTTGGTCTGGAAGCGAATTTCGAGCTCGGCAACCTCATCAGCTACTACGCTCAGTGGATCCGAGAGGGCAGACTGCCGGTCAACTCGGAGTGGAACCGGGACAATCTGAAATTCACCATCCAGGATCCCTGCCAGCTGGTGCGTAAATCGATCGGTGACCCGGTCGCCTCCGACCTCCGCTACGTGGCCAGGAAACTGGTCGGCGAGGAGAACGTGATCGACATGCAGCCCTGCCGTAGCGCCAACTACTGCTGCGGTGGCGGTGGCGGCTTCCTGCAGGCGGGGATGACCGAAAATCGGCGTGCCTACGGCAAACGCAAGTTCGACCAGATCATGGCGACCCAGGCCGACTATGTGCTCACCCCCTGCCACAACTGTCACTCCCAGATGGAAGATATCGGGGAGCACTACGGCGGTCACTACCGGGTAGTCCATTATTGGACCC
The DNA here is from genome assembly GCA_030590525.1 of Sedimenticola sp. Classification (GTDB taxonomy): domain Bacteria; phylum Pseudomonadota; class Gammaproteobacteria; order Chromatiales; family Chromatiaceae; genus JAUXBK01. The sequence goes on from JAUUYI010000013.1 coordinate 10,298, forward strand.
TCATCTGTCTCTCCCTCGGGATTCTCGGGGAGAACGAGCGAAAATACCTTGGCCCGGATCTGGCCGAGATCGGGTTGCAGTCATGAGCACAAGAGGGCATGAGGCCGAGCTCTTTGAAACCGATGTGCTGATCATCGGTGGCGGTGTCACCGGTACCGGGGTGATGCGCGATCTGGCGCTACGGGGTATCCGCTGCCTGCTGATCGACCGGCGGGATCTCAACGCCGGGGCCTCCGGCGGCAATCACGGGCTGCTGCACAGTGGCGGCCGCTACGCCTCGGCGGACACCGAGACCGCCACCGAATGCCGGCAGGAGGGGGCGATCCTGAAACGCCTCGCCGCCGAGTGCATCGACGACTGTGGCGGTCTCTTCGTGGCGGTGGAGGGGGACGATATCGACTACGCCGAGCGCTTTCCCGAGCGCTGCGCCGCTGCCGGAATCCCCTGCGAGCCGCTGACGCCGGCGGCGGCCCGGGAGCTGGAGCCCGGCCTCTCCGACAAGGCGTTCGCCGTCTACCAGGTGCCCGATGCCACCGTCGACCCCTTCCGTCTCACCCTCGAGAACGTCAACCACGCCCAGCAGCTCAGCGACAGCCAGTATCTGCCCCACACCGAGGTGACCGATTTCGAAATGGACGACCACGGTGCCATTACCGCCACCCTCTGCCGTAACAACCGCAGCGGCGAGCTGCGGCGGATCCGGGCCAGCCAGGTGGTCAACGCCGGGGGCGCCTGGGCCATGGAGATCGCGCGCATGGCAGGGTGCTCCGACGTCTCCCTGATCTACTCCAAGGGCACCCTGATCATCAGTAACATCCGCCTCAGCGACCGGGTGATCAACCGGCTGCGCCCGCCAGGCGACGGGGATATCCTGGTCCCGGGCGGCACCGTCTCGGTGCTCGGCACTACCTCGGACAACGTAGAGAGCCTGGAACGTATCCGCCCGACCGTGGATGAGGTGGAGCGTAACCTGGCACAGGGCGCGATGATGATGCCCAGGCTCGACCACACCCGTTTCATCCGCGCCTTTTCAGGCGTACGCCCCCTGCTCCAGGCTTCGGGGGCAGGGAGTGATGGCCGCAAGGCGAGCCGGGGCTTCACCCTGTTCGACCACGAAAGCCAGGGGTTGAGTAACTTCGCCACCATCACCGGCGGCAAGCTCACCACCTTCCGGCTGATGGCGGAGAAGACCGGGGATCTGGTTGCTGCCCGACTCGGGGTCGACACCCCCTGCCGCACCGCCACCGAGCCTCTGCCGAGCGGGGACGCGATCCGCTGGACCGAGCCCGGCTTTGCCGCCCGCTACTGGTACAACCGCCGGGACCCCAAGGATATGATCCTCTGCGAGTGCGAGATGGTGCCGCAATCCGCCATCGACCAGATCGTCGAGGCGGCGCCGGGCGCGGAAGAGAAGATGTCGCTGGAAGCGATCGGCCTGCGCAGCCGGGTCGGCAAAGGCTCCTGCCAGGGATCCTTCTGCGCCATCCGGGTGGGCTCCTACCTCTACGAAAGGGGGGTGTACGACTCACCCGACGGGCTCCGACAGATGCGTAATTTCGTGGATGGCCGCTTCAAGGGAGTTCGTCCGGTCCTCTGGGGTGAGCAGATGACCCAGATGGAACTGGCAGAGGCGCTCCATTGCGGGCTCATGGGGCTGGACAAGATCGGTAGCAACGAACCTGGCAGCGGGGAGTAGAAATGCAGCAGAAACCCCGAGCGTACGAGGTACAACTGGCCGTCATCGGTTCCGGCCTGGCCGGCTTTGCGGCCAGCATCTTCGCCCTGGAGCGGGGCCTGTCGACGGCCCAGGTCGGGAATACGGGGGCGGTGGCCTACACCACCGGTTATCTGGACCTGCTGGGATACCACCCGGTCACCGGGCAGCAGATGCTGCATGACCCCTGGCAGGGGCTGGAAACCCTGCGCCGGGATGAGCCGGGGCACCCCTATGCGCTGATCAGAAACGATGAGATTGCCGACGCCTTCCACCTGTTCACCCGGGCGGTCTCCGACATGGGGGTGAACTACAGCGCTCCGGGGGAGAACAACCTGGCGGCGCTGACTCCCTCCGGCACCTTCAAACCCACCCTCTCCGTGCCCCTCACCATGCTGCCCGGGGTCGAGGCCCACCGTCGTGCCGCCCGGACCCGTATTGTCGATATCCTCGGCCTCAAGGGTTTCAGCGCCCGGGAGGTGGTCGCCAATCTGCAGGACTCCTGGCCCGGCCTGTCGGCAGTCACCATCAACTTCCCGGGGATGGAGAGCGGCAGCCAGGTGTACCCGGAGGTGATGGCCCGGGCTCTCCAGGTGCCTGCCGAGCGGGAGCTGTTTGCACAACAGTTGCGGGAAGTGGCGGGCGACGCCGAGTACCTGGGTCTGCCTGCGATCATGGGCATTCACGAACCGGATGCGGTTCACAATGACCTGGAGCGACTCTCCGGGCTGCGGCTGTTCGAGATCCCCACCATGCCGCCTGCGGTTGCGGGCATACGCCTGCGTGAGGCGTTCGAGCAGATCTTCCCCGAACGGGGGCTGTTGCTTATACCTCAGCAGAAGGTGGATCGCGTGACGCCGGAAGCGGATGGTACCACGCTGCGCCTGAAGGACAGCTACGGGGATGTATCGATCCACGCGCAGGCGGTGATCCTCGCCACCGGGCGCTTCCTCTCCGGTGGCCTCGAGGCGCTGCGTGACGGCGTACGTGAGGCGCTGCTCAATCTGCCGGTGACCCAGCCGGAGGGCAGGGAGGCGTGGTACCGGGAGCGCTATTTCGATCCTCGCGGACACCTCGTCAATCGCGCCGGCATCGAGATTGATCCACAGTTCCGTCCGCTCGGACGGGACGGCAAACCCGCGAGCAAGCGCCTTTTCGCCGCCGGCGTGATACTGGCACACCAGGACTGGATACGCCAGCGTTGCGGCGCAGGCATCGCCATTGCCAGCGCCTACAAGGCGGTAGAGTCCGCAGCAGCGATGCTTACCCGACAAACCTGAAGGAGAAAACGGAATGATCGGCATCTTTCGGCCCGCCCCCCATACCGCCCGCCTGTCTGACGACAAGATCGACCCCGTCTACAAACGGCTGCGCTGGCAGATCTTCGCCGGTATCTTCATCGGCTACGCCGGCTTCTACCTGGTGCGCAAGAACTTCACCCTGGCCATGCCCTACCTGATCGAGCAGGAGGGTTACACCCGTGGTGACCTGGGGGTTGCCCTGGCCGCGGTCTCCATCGCCTACGGCCTCTCCAAGTTTATCATGGGGAACGTGTCGGATCGCTCCAACCCCCGCTTCTTTCTCCCCTTTGCACTGCTCAGTTCGGCGGCGATCATGCTGATTCTCGGCTTCGTGCCCTGGGCCACCTCCAGCATCGCTATCATGTTCCTGCTGCTGTTCCTGAACGGCTGGTTCCAGGGCATGGGGTGGCCCGCCTGTGGTCGTACCATGGTCCACTGGTGGTCACACAAGGAGCGTGGGCGAACCGTCTCCGTCTGGAACGTGGCCCACAACGTGGGGGGCGGGCTCATCGGCCCTCTGTTCCTGGTGGGGCTGGCCCTGTTTGGCGCAGATGCCTGGCACAGTGCCTTCTACGTACCTGCCTTCGTTGCCATCGGCATCGCCTTGTTCGCCTTCATCATGATGCGGGACACCCCCCAGTCGGTCGGGCTGCCCCCGATCGAAGAGTATAAGGACGATTACCCGGCCAACTACGAAAAGCGCTTCGAAAAAGAGTTCAGCGCCAAGGAGATCTTCTTCAAATATGTCTTAAAAAACAGATTGCTCTGGTATATCGCCTTCGCCAATGCTTTCGTCTACCTGATCCGCTACGGGGTACTCGACTGGGCGCCAACCTACCTGAAGGAGGTGAAAGATTTCAACGTCGATGAGTCTTCCTGGGCCTACTTTTTCTACGAATGGGCAGGAATCCCGGGTACTATCCTCTGCGGCTGGATCTCCGACCGTTTTTTCAAGGCGCGCCGTGCCCCGGCAGCCATCCTCTTCATGGGCCTGGTGACCATCGCGGTACTGGTCTACTGGCTCAACCCCCCGGGCCAGCCGGTCATCGACATGGCTGCTCTGATCACCATCGGCTTCCTGATCTACGGCCCGGTGATGTTGATTGGCCTCTACGCCCTGGAACTGGTGCCGAAGAAGGCGGCAGGAACCGCCGCCGGCCTGACCGGCCTGTTTGGCTACCTGGGTGGCGCCGTCGCGGCCAACGCCATGCTGGGATACGTAGTCGACCACTTTGGATGGAGCGGCGGTTTCCAGGTGCTGGTAGCGGGTTCACTCATCGCCATGGTGTTCCTGACCATGGCCTGGGTCGGTGAGGTGCGAATGGAGCGTCGGGCCATGCAGCTGAAGGCTGCCGAAGAGGCGGCCGGTGCCTGACCGGTCGCAGGAGGATACGATCCAGACCGTACCCGGCAACCGCCTCGTTCGTTGTCAGTATGAGGAGTTTGAAACTGCCCGGTTGTTACGTGTATCTGTTGGGTTACCCCGTTCCACGTAAGTTCTCAACAACCCCGGGTAGCTCCCTGAGCCTACGTAGGATGCGGTGAGGAACGAACCGCATCAAACACGGATTCGGGTGAACGATGCGGTTTACCCCAAGGGCACTTCCTTCGGGGCGCGCAGGCTCACCACATCCTGCATCTGGTATAACTTGATTATTGAGAAGATACAGTTCCACAGGGGAACCTCATTCTAAAGGAGGACGATGATGAAAACAGTAGTGAAGTTTGCGTCCATTCAGCTGACCAGTGTCCTGGTGCTGCTGCTGTTACTGGTTCAGGGCGTTGCATTTGCGGGGAACAAAGTGGTTATTGCCCACCGGGGTGCGAGTGGTTACCTCCCTGAGCACAGTATGGCGGCCAAGGCGATGGCCTACGCGATGGGTGTGGATTACATCGAGCAGGATGTGGCCATGACCAAAGACGACCAGCTGGTGGTGCTGCACGATCACTACCTGGATCGGGTGACCAATGTGGCCGACGTCTATCCCGACAGGAAGCGGAAGGACGACCGCTACTACGTCATGGATTTCACCCTGGCAGAGATCCGCGGCCTTGCGATGACCGAAGGATTCGAAATGAAGGACGGCAAGCGCGTCCCCGTCTTTCCCGACCGTTTTCCCATCTGGAAATCGAGCTTTCGGGTGCATACGCTGCAGGAAGAGATCGAGATGATCCAGGGGCTCAACAAGAGTACCGGCAGGAATGTCGGGATCTACACCGAGATCAAGGCGCCCTGGCTCCACCGCCACGAGGGCAAGGAGATCACCCGGGCGGTGCTGGAAGTGTTGAAGGAGTACGGCTATACCCGCAAGAGCAACAACGTCTATCTGCAATGTTTCGACCCCAATGAATTGAAGCGGATCCGCAACGAGCTCTTTCCGGAGATGGAGATGGACCTCAAACTGATACAACTGATCGCCGAGAACGACTGGGACGAGACCATGGTCTACGACAAGGAGGGCAAGGCCAAATCCTACGACTACAGTTGGATGCTCAAGCAGGGTGCCATGGCGAAGATTGCAGAATATGCGGATGGGATCGGCCCCTGGACACCGCAGATCGTGAAGGATGGGTCCACCCGGAACAAGCTGATCATCACCGACATGGTGCAGGAGGCACATGCGGCGGGAATGAAGGTCCACCCCTACACCTTCCGCCTGGACCACGGGCAGATCCCCCCCTATGCCGCGAGCTTCGAGGAGCTGATAGATATTCTCCTTTACACGGCGGGTGTCGACGGTATCTTCACCGATTTTCCTGACCGGGCGGTGAATTACCTGCGCCGTGCGGAGTATCAGCGCCTGGGGCTGTGATCGGTATGGCCCGGTGTAGTTGCCGCTGGTTGTGAATAACGCACGCTTTCTGATCATGCCCTG
>JAUUYI010000019.1 GCA_030590525.1 Sedimenticola sp.
GAGGTATGGGACGACAAGGGGCAGCCGCTGCATGGCAAGAAAGGTGAGCTGGTCTGCACCACCCCTTTTCCCTCCATGCCGGTGAGCTTCTGGAACGACCCGGACGGGAAGAGATATCACAGCGCTTACTTCGAGCGCTTTCCCAACGTCTGGTGCCATGGCGACTATGTGGCATTGACGGAGCACGATGGCCTGATTTTCTATGGTCGCTCGGACACGGTCCTCAACCCGGGGGGCGTACGCATTGGCACTGCCGAAATCTATCGCCAGGTAGAGCAGATGCCAGAGGTGATCGAAAGCCTGGTCATTGGTCAGGATTGGGACAACGACACGCGTGTCGTGCTGTTCGTCCAGCTACGGGAGGGGCTGCAACTGGACGAATCACTGCGGGATCGGATCCGGCATCATATCCGGGTCAGCACCACACCCCGCCATACCCCCGCCCGCATCGTGCAGGTTTCTGCCATTCCCCGTACCAAGAGCGGCAAGATCGTGGAACTGGCCGTCCGCGAGATAGTGCATGGGCGCCCGGTGAGAAACCAGGAGGCACTGGCCAACCCGGAGGTCCTGGAGCAATTTGCCAATCGTAAGGAACTGCAGCAGTGACAGCGCAACCGGAAAACGGTACCCAAAGGCGGTTCGGTGACAAGGAGTGCATCTACTATGATGGTTATTGGATTCGCTATTATCCACCACAGGAGGAGAGCCTGGCCTACCGCAAGCATCTCATCGACAGCCTTACCCGCCGTGCCTTTCGTCATACGGAGGCGGGAATCAACACCCCGGGCCAGCGGTTGGAAGCGGCACGTCAGGCCTATGAGGCAGAGACGGACCCGGCGCGCAAACGAGTCAATGGCGCGATGCTGGCCGGCGCCCTGTTCAACCGGGCCACAGACCTGTTCACCGCTATCGTCGAACTGGAACACAAAGGGGTTCGGATCAGCGGTGAAAACGAACTGATGCAGCAATGCAGCGACTGTTTCAAACAGGCCCTGGAACTCGGTAAACAGGTCAGGCACTACAGCGGCCAGGAGGGAATCGATGAACTTTGGGGTGAACCGTTCAAGGCATTCACCCAGCCTGTCGCCAACCTGTTCGACTCCCGCTACCGCAAGATCGCCCAAACCATGCGCGCTATCGATAATGTGACGGCGCGGCTGATACAGACCTTTCAGTGCGAGCCCACCTTCGAGGGTGTCATTCAGCGCCTTGAACGACTGGCCTCCAGTGCCAAACTCCAGATCGAAACCATGAAGAGTGACGATAACTTCTTCAGCGTCTGGCCGGATCTCGTCGCGGCCCTGGAAGCGCTGGAAGGGTTCCAGCCGAAATGGATTCCTGAAGATGACAGTGAAACCTTGCAACATAATGAGCAAGGCGTGAAGTTGATCAACGCAGGGACGGCTCTTATCACCTATCTTTCAGAAGCGCGGGTTCCAATGCCCAAGAGCACCAGAAATCTACTTCAATTGTGTGAATCGTTTAGTCAGGAGAGGAAAGATCGAAGAACTGACGAGATATACGGTAGGTAAGTTCCAGATACGAAAGCTGATCGGACGAGGAGCCACCAGCTCAGTCTATCTGGCGGAAGACCCCTTTACCCGGATGGAGGTGGCGATCAAGATCGCCAGTCAGGGTGTACTGAATGACCCGGCCAACGGTCACCGCTCTAGAAAAATGTTCATGAACGAGGCGAGCCTTGCAGGAAAGCTGCGCCATCCTCACATCGTTGCGGTGTTCGATGCAGGAACCGAGAAGGATATGCACTATATCGTGATGGAGTATGTGCATGGCAAAACCCTGAAGCCCTTCTGCTCACCCGATTCTCTGCTGCCCATGGATGATGTGGTCGAGATAATCTTCAAATGCTGCAATGCCCTGGATTATGCCTACCGCCAGGGCTTGATCCACAGGGACATCAAACCTGCCAACCTGCTGATCACCGGTGGCACGGATGTCAAAATCAGCGACTTTGGAACGGCGCTGCTGGCGGATGCCAAATTGACTCAGGTGGTCGATGCGGTAGGCACCCCCAGCTATATGTCGCCGGAGCAGATCACCGGGCAGCAGATCAGCCAGAAGGCGGACATCTACTCCCTGGGGGTAGTTATGTACCAGTTGCTGACAGGAAAACTCCCTTTTTCCGCCACCAACCAGTACGAACTGACACAGCTTATCACCCGGGGAAAACCTACCCCGTTAGAGTCCTTTCGCGGTGATATTCCCCAGGAGGTCAGAGATATCGTCTACCGCTGCCTGGAGAAGAAGCCACAAGACCGTTATGCCACCTGGCAGTTGCTGGCACAGGATCTCTCCCGGGCGCATGAGCAGTTGGAGGCCCTCTCCCCCAACGTATCCGACACCCGTAAATACAATCTGCTGAAGCAGCTCAGTTTCTTCCGTAACTTCACCGACGTGGAGTTATGGGAGGTGCTGAGAATCAGTAAGTGGCATCGATTTCCCGCCGGGAAAAAGCTGCTGCGGCAAGGTAAGATCGGCAGATCTTTCTTCATCCTCGCCACTGGTGATGCCAGAATAATTAAAAATGATGCCCAACTGGGGGTGATCGAGCGGGGCCAGTGCTTCGGTGAGATGGCTTATATCCACGGTAAAAAAAGGCCCCGTAGTGCCAGCGTAGTAAGCAACAGGGAGGTAACGGTGATCAAGATCGTCGCCGAGGCCCTGCAGGAGGCACCCGATCAGCTGCAGACCAAGTTCAACAAAGAACTGCTGGCCACCCTGGCAGAGCGCCTGGAAAAGACCTCGCTGATGGCATCAGCCCTTTAATTCTACTCTGCCAGGTCATACCTCAAGTTTCGGAGTTCAAGTAACATAATCGCTCTTCCTCTGATCAAGTGGGTAAATTACCGTTGTAGGGCCGAATTCATTCGGCCGATTCGATGGTCGAATAAATTCGACCCTACATTTCTGTATTACAGTTGGAACGTGTTTTGACAAAAATGTTGATTTACCCACTCAACCAGGGGAAGAGCCATTGTCTGCGGATGGCGCCTTGCATGGACACATTTGGGGGGCTCTGAGTCCATCAATATAACCTTGTTGGAGCACTAGCCAGCGGCATTCACAAGCAGGCTCTTGAGTTTCTTAGGCGACTGGGGGCCCAGCAATACCTTTGCAATCTTTCCATCCTGCACCAGAATGGTGGTGGGGGTGGCCCGAACGTTGTATTTCCGGGCGCTCTCGAGATCCCGTGAAATATCCACGCTGATGACGGGCTCGCCCTCTCGTGCCAGCTCCTCGATAACGGGCGTCATGCTGCGACAAGGGCCACAGCGGGGGCTGTGGAAATAGATCAACTCCCATCCTCCCTCTGGCACGGCTGAATCCCCCACTGCAGGCGCCGGCCGGCCGACCATCCTTTTTGACTGCAGAAAGATGTTCAGCTGCAGCAGGACGATGCCCCCCACCACTACCAGTACCAACACGCCAATCCAGGACATTCCCCCTCCTCCATATCTAAGGGCTCGCGATTCCGCCGCACGATGAAACATAATCCGCTATTATATACTTTCACACCCCGAGAGCATCACCATACCATTGCCTCCCCCATGCAGCGGCAGTCACACCAGTATTTGAAGATTCTCCGACACCCGTTTCAATTTCCCTTGCGGGTGATCACCGGGTTCCGCGCCAGTCAGGGAATGCTGCTCTCCGGCGCCGTCGCCTACTATGCCCTGCTCTCTATCGTCCCACTGATCATCCTGATCCTGCTGGCACTCTCGCACGTGGTGGACGAACAGTTACTGCTCCAGACCCTGCGGGAACACATCGAGGTGGTGGTCCCGGCCCATGCCGATGTAGTGGTCAATCAGATATCCCTGTTTCTGGAGCACCGGGAAGTAGTCAGCTGGATCCTGATCGTGGTACTGCTCTTCTTCAGCTCCATGGCCTTTACTGTGCTGGAAAACGCCATGTCCTTTATTTTCCATCACCGAGTCACGATAACGCGCCGCCACTTCTTACTCTCGGCCATTTTACCTTACATCTATATCGTTGCACTGGGTATCGGATTTCTGCTGATGACTCTGATATCGGGTGCCCTCGATGCGCTGGGAAGCCATGACGTGTCGCTGTTCGGACATCACTGGTCTCTGGCGAGTGCATCCAGGTTGTTACTCTACCTGATCGGGCTGGGCGGTCAGATCCTGATCCTGAGCTCCTTCTACCTGATTATGCCCGTAGGTAAACTCTCTCTGCGCCATGCACTGGTAGGAGGCGTCACCGCAGCGATCCTGTGGGAGGGGACTCGCCATTTGCTGGTCTGGTACTTCTCTACCCTCTCGTTCGTTGGTGTGGTCTACGGCTCCCTTGCCACCACCATCGTCGCCCTGCTCAGCCTGGAGGCAGCCGCCATGATCCTGCTGCTCGGCGCGCAGGTGATCGCAGAGTATGAACGCTTCGGGCAGGATATGAAGGAACAGGATGCTGGCATCCACAGCTGACACCGCCTTCTGCCAGCAACACCCCGCAATAGCTGCGGAAGTAGCATGGGCCGCTCACTCCGGTGTACCGTAACCTCCGCCGCCCGGGGTCTCAATCACAAAAAGATCACCAGGCGTCACCTCCACCTGCCCCCGCGAATCCAACTCCGTCACCCGACCATCCGCGTGCTCCACCCGGTTGTCGCCCACCTTTCCCGGCTCACCACCCGCCAGCCCGTAGGGTGGCACCTGCCGGTGACCCGCAAGGATGCTGGCACTCATCGACTGCAGAAAACGGAGCCTTCGTTCAACTCCATCCCCTCCCCGGTGCCGGCCCCTTCCACCTGAGCCGCGACGTATCTTGAATGACTCCAGCCGCACCGGGAAACGCCACTCCAGCACTTCCGGGTCGGTGAGACGGGAATTGGTCATATGGGTATGCACTGCATCGGCGCCATCCCGGCGCGGGGTGGCGCCAGCACCCCCACAGACGGTCTCGTAGTACTGATACTCTCCGTTTCCCCAGGTGAAATTGTTCATGGTTCCCTGGGAGGCTGCCGCCACCTGCAATGCCCCCAGCAGGGTGTCGACGATCACCTGCGAGGTCTCCACGTTACCCGCCACCACCGCTGCCGGGTAACTGGGGTTGATCATGGAATCCTCCGGAATAATCAGTTCCAGTGGTTTCATACACCCCTCATTGAGCGGGATATCATCATCTACCAGGCAGCGAAAGACATAGAGCACAGCCGCCCTGCAGACAGAAGCAGGCGCGTTGTAGTTGCCTGGGTGCTGATGGCTCGTGCCGGTGAAGTCGACACAGGCACTGCGCGCCTCCCGGTCCAGGGTGATCTTCGCACAGATGCGGGAACCATCGTCCATGTCATAGCTGAATTGTCCGTCGTCCAGCACCTCCAATACCCGCCGTACCGCCTCTTCCGCGTTGTCCTGAACATGCTGCATGTAGGCGTGAACCACCTTCAGGCCAAAGTGGTCAACCATTTTCAGCAACTCCTGCATCCCCTTCTCACAGGCGGCCAGCTGGGCTTTGAAATCAGCTATATTGGTATCGATACTGCGTGCCGGCCAAGGGCCGCTGGCCAGCAGTTCACGAATGGCCTGTTCCTGAAAACGACCCGCATCCACCAGTTTCAGATTGTCGATCAGCACCCCTTCCTCTTCTACAGTGGCGGAATCCGGCGGCATCGATCCCGGCGTCTTGCCCCCGATATCCGCATGGTGCCCGCGTGCGGCCACGTAGAAGATCGCAGCCCTTCCCGTTTTGTCGAAAACCGGCTTGATTACCGTCACATCGGGCAGGTGGGTACCACCGTTGTAGGGGGCATTGAGGGCATAGGCATCCCCTTTTCGCATACGACCGGCACGCCCCCGGATCACCGTTTTGATACTCTCACTCATGGAGCCCAGATGCACCGGCATGTGAGGGGCATTGGCAATCAGATCACCCTGCTGGTTGAACAGGGCACAGGAGAAATCGAGCCGCTCCTTGATGTTGACCGAGACTGCCGTATTCTCCAACACCATACCCATCTGCTCTGCGATTGACATGAACAGGTTGTTGAATATCTCCAGCATCACCGGGTCGACCCGGGTGCCGATGGCCACCCGCTCCGGCAACGGCAGATAGCGCTCCAGCAACAGGTTGTCCTGCTCCGTCAGCTGCACCCGCCAGCCGGGCTCTACGATTGTCGTGCCGGTGGCCTCCACGATCACAGCGGGGCCCTCCACCATCTGTCCCGACGGCAACGACTCGCGCAGGAAAAAGGGAGTCTCTTGAGGCTCGCCGTTCATGACCACCGGGTGGTGAGCCATCGGTTCGGACAGCAACTGTCCGGCTTCCGCCCGCCTGCTCAGCTCCAATGGATGCCCGGTTCCTATCACTTCCACCTGGACCGCCTCCACCAGCAACGATTTCTCCGCTGCAATGAAACCAAAGCGCTGCCTGTGCAGTCGCTCGAATGAATCGATTACTTCTCCCACGCTGCCGGATTCCGTTAACAGGGTGGTATCGGACCCCTGATAGCGCAGGTGCAGGCGACGTCGGCAATGGATGCACCCGGCATCGACCCCCTGGGCTGCCATCTCCCGCTCGCCTTCACCCTGCAGGGCATCGAAGATCTGCTTCAGCCGCCCCATCAATGGTGGTTCCAGTATCGCCTCCACCGCCTGTTCTTTCACCAGCCTCAGATCGGCCAGACCCATACCAAACGCCGAGAGTACGCCAGCGAAGGGATGCAGAAAGATGCGCTTCATCCCCAGGGCATCCGCCACCAGGCAGGCATGCTGGCCACCGGCACCACCGAAACAACAGAGGGTATAACCGGAAACATCGTAACCCCGCTGCACCGAGATACGCTTGATTGCATTGGCCATATTCTCCACCGCAATGGCGAGAAACCCATCCGCCACCTGCTCCGGCGTACGTCGTTCGCCAGTCGCTTCCTCGATCCGCTCCACCAGCACCCCGAAAGCGGCGCGCACCTGCGCTGCATCCAGTGGCTGGTCGGCCGAAGGCCCGAAAGAGCGGGGAAAATAGTCCGGCTGCAGCTTACCCAGCATCACATTGCAGTCGGTGACGGTGAGTGGCCCACCGTTGCGGTAACTGGCAGGTCCAGGGCGGGCCCCGGCAGAATCGGGGCCCACCCGATAACGAAAACCATCAAACTGCAGGATCGAGCCACCCCCGGCAGCCACCGTATGAATCAGCATCATGGGGGCACGCAGCCGGACCCCTGCCACTTCAGTCTCAAACGCCCGCTCATACTCCCCGGCAAAATGGCTCACATCGGTGGAGGTACCGCCCATATCAAAACCAACCAGGCGGTCGAATCCTGCGGCCTGGGCAGTCTGCACCATTCCCACCACCCCGCCGGCCGGCCCGGAAAGAATGGCATCCTTGCCCTGAAATCTGTGGGCGTCGGTAAGCCCGCCATTGGACTGCATGAACATCAGGCCGCCGGCCTCTCCCGACATCCCCCGCAACTCCCCTGCCACCCGACTCACATAGCGGCGCAGGATGGGGGAAAGATAGGCATCCAGCACCGTGGTATCCCCCCGCCCCACCAGTTTCATCAGTGGGCTCACCTCGGCACTCACCGAGACCTGGGTGAAACCGATTTCACGGGCGATCCCGGCCACCGCCTGTTCGTGTTCCGGGTAGCGATAACCGTGCATAAAGAGGATGGCGACCGACCTCAGCCCTCGATCCCAGGCCTGCTGCAGCCCCCGTCGCGCCTGCACTACATCCAGGGGCCGCACCTGCTCTCCCCGGGCACCGACACGCTCATCGACCTCCAGCACCTCCGTGTAGAGCATCTCGGGAAGCGCGATATCCAGTACAAACAGATCCGGCCGGGTCTGGTAGCCGATACGCAGGGCGTCACCGAAGCCTCGGGTCACCGCCAGTAACGTCGGCTCACCCTGGCGCTCCAGCAGGGCGTTGGTGGCCACCGTGGTCCCCATCTTCACCGCCGAGATCCGCTCTGCCGGCAACGGCTCCCCGGGGGCGACCCCCAACAACTCCCGGATCCCCTGGATAGCGGCATCCGCATACTGGCCCGGGTTCTCTGACAGCAGTTTGTCGGTCACCACCTGGCCGTCCGGCCGCCGCGCCACCACATCGGTAAAGGTGCCACCCCGGTCCACCCAGAATTGCCATTTGCCCTGGTTATCGGTCATGAGATTCAAGCACCCTTGTGTAGAATCATAGAATATAGAAGTCAGAAGTCAGAAGTCAGACTGGGATCGCTCCAGACCCTGGGAGGTTCCCCTGTTTTTCATTCTGAGTACTGACTCCTGAATACTGACTTCTAGGTTTATCCCCGTGTCATCTGACTTGACTCATCAACCGCCACCGATGCGATTCAACACCAGCGACGCAGCCAGCAACCCGAAACTGGCAGTGACCGTCATCACCGATCCAAATCCAGCGCAGTTGAGGTCACCGCTGCCAGAGGCTGATTTATGCTGGCAAACATCCCCATCGGCAACCGGGTAACGGGGCTGCTCACCAGAATAGATGCAGGGGATGTCGAAGCGCCGTTTGATATTACGGGAAAAACCATACTCCTTGCGCAGCAGCTTGCGAGTTCGGGAGAGCAGAGGGTCATGTTCCGTGCGACTGAGGTCAGCGACCCGTATCTGGACCGGATCGAGTCGCCCCCCGGCCCCTCCCACGGTGACCAGTCTCTGTTTGCGGCGCCGGCAGTGGGCGATCAGCGCCGCCTTGACCCGAAAGACATCGATGCAATCCACCACATAGTCGAACTCTTCATGGACCAGATGCTGCAGGTTGCCCTCCTCCACGAACGCCTCCACCCGCTCTACCCGGCAGGCAGGATTGATGGCCAGGATACGCTCTCCCATGGCATCCACCTTGGAACGGCCGATCTGCCCCTCCAGCGCATGGATCTGGCGATTGATATTGGATTCAGCCAGGTGGTCGAGATCGATCAGGGTCAGCTGCCCGACTCCACTGCGTGCGAGGGCCTCCGCCACCCAGGAGCCGACGCCCCCGATGCCCACCACGCAGATATGTGCACGACTAAACCGCGCCAGCCCCTCCGCCCCGTAGAGCCGGGCGATGCCACCGAAGCGACGCCCATGATCCATCTCGTTGCTTTCTGACACTTCCACTCCTCTATACAGCCGTTTCCAGGTATATTGCTCCCCCTGAACCAGCGAACCCGGTAGAGGAAGTATTATGAAACGAGTTGGTGCCCATGTCAGTGCCAGTGGCGGGGTAGAGAATGCCCCCCTCAACGCACGGAAGATCAGCGCCCGCGCCTTTGCACTGTTCACCAAGAATCAGCGGCAGTGGCGTGCAAAACCCCTCAGCCAGGAGAGCATCTCCGCCTTCAAGGCGAACCTGGAAAAGGTGGGCATCGCCCCCCGGTACGTCCTCCCCCACGACAGCTATCTGATCAACCTGGGCCACCCGGAGACGGAAGCCCTGCAGAAATCCCGGGATGCCTTCCTGGACGAGATGCAGCGTTGCGAGCAACTGGGGCTGCAGATGCTCAATTTCCACCCTGGCAGCCACCTGAAAAAGATCGCGGAAGATGAGAGCCTGGCCACCGTCGCCGACTCCATCAACTGGACCCTGAGGCAGACCAGGGATGTAACAGCAGTGATCGAGAACACGGCAGGACAGGGAACCAATCTGGGCTACCGCTTCGAGCATCTGAAGGCCATCATCGAACAGGTGGAAGAGAAGGAACGGGTCGGCGTCTGCCTCGACACCTGCCACACCTTTACCGCGGGTTACGACCTGCGCACCGAGGCGGTCTGCGAAACCACGTTTCGGGAATTTGATCGGATCGTGGGTTTCGAATACCTGTGCGGGATGCACCTCAACGACTCCAAACCCGACCTGGGCTCGCGGGTGGACCGCCACGAAAGCCTCGGCAAAGGCAAACTGGGCTGGAGCGTATTCCGCTACATCATGAACGACGACCGCTTTGAAGAGATCCCCCTGATCCTGGAGACCGTGGACGATACCCTCTGGCCGGGGGAGATACAACAGCTCTACGCATTGGTCGAAACCGGTTGAGCTGATGCGGACCCCCGATGAAAACAATGATTTCCAGTGCGCCCACGCTACCATTCTGATCGACAGCTACCGCCACTGGAGCGGCCGGGCGCTGATCACCCCCACCGACAGCCCTGTCGCTGCCGCACGCCGACTCTATCAGGCCTCTTTTGCCGTGGTCTCCCACGGCACCGGTCCGGACCCCCTGTTCAACTACGGGAACGAGACCGCTCTGAAGCTGTTCGAAATGTCCTGGGAGCAGCTCACCCGGACACCCTCCCGCCACTCCGCCGAGCCATCCGAGCGCGAACAACGGGCAGAGCTCATGACCCGTGTCAGCCGCGACGGGTTCATGCAGGGCTACCGCGGCATCCGGGTCTCCGCCAGTGGCCGTAAGTTCCGCATCGAAGATGCGACAATATGGAATCTGCTGGACGAAACCGGCAGCACCATTGGCCAGGCGGCGTGTCTAAGGCACTGGCAGTTTCTGTAATGGTAATGACGCAGGAAATAATGGTTGAAGTTTTCCCCGTAACCGCTATACTTCCGCGCTTCTGAATCCTAAGGGTATTCCCAATACCCGGAAGGTCTGCCGCGGAGCGGTAGTTCAGTTGGTTAGAATACCGGCCTGTCACGCCGGGGGTCGCGGGTTCGAGTCCCGTCCGCTCCGCCATTCACTCTCATTCCTCATTTCCGACTGATCCCCTTTCGCACATAAACATCGTAGCGCGTGTTAGCGCTGTTGATCGCCATAGTCGGCTGAAGCTCTCCCAGGTACCCGGCCTTCGAGGGACGCTTCACCACCACCCGATAGGCGGCACATCTCTGTGCCACCGCCAGCAGACGCCCAGTGTCCGGGTCATCACCCACCAGTTCCCTGAACAGACGCATCTCCTTCTTTACCAGGGCCGATTTCCGACGCTTTGGATACATGGGATCGAGATAGATCACCTCCGGCTGCTCCCCTTCTGACAGCCGTTCCAGATAGTCGATCGCATCCGCATGATGGGTGGTCATGCGCCGTGCAATATCAACAAGTTCCGGATCCTCCGCCATCTGCGCCCGTATCACCCCATCCCGCAGCAGCGCCCAGACCACGGGGGATCGTTCAAGCAGCGTCACCTCACAACCCAGGGCGGCCAGCACGAAGCTATCCCGCCCCATCCCGGCAGTCGCATCCACCACCCGCGGACGCCAACCCTGCTTCAGACCCATGGCACGCGCCAGCGGCTGGCCGACCCCTCCCCCGAAACGGCGTCGATGCGCGGAGCGTCCTGCTGCGAAATCCACATAGACAGGACCGGCGGCACCCGGCCCATGCTGTCGCAACTCCAGCCGTGCCCGGGTAACCAACAATAGGAAACGACTGCAACGGTCGGCCACCGGGACGAGGGGCAGTTTCAGGACATGAGCGAGGTCCGATGCCATCTGAAGCTCTCGTTCAGAATCGGAGGCGACCGCAACTGTGCATCCGGTATCCATTGAGGAGAGGTTTTGAGTGATCATGTTTTTCAGCCCAGGTTCAACCCCTGCATGCACCGGGTGGTCAGACAGTGACCACCTGCTTCCACTTCTGGCTCCTGGGGTCACAATGCATCATTATGCTAAGCACCCAGTTAAACCCCTATCCCGATGGCGAGAGAGGCCCTGTTTGCCCCGGATGGGGGTGTCTGAGGCATGGATGCCGAAACCAAGCCTCCATAGATGGGTTCACGGCGTCCCCCATCCGGGGCAAACAGGGCCTCGTGACGGGATTAACTGGGTGCTTACTAATTATGCCTATCCTCTTCAGAAAGCAACTGTGAGCTGCGTCCCCCAAGGCACCAGATAATGAAATATCCTGTTTTCTATGTGTCCAGCGGACTGCGTACCGTAACCCCCGGTGTGTTCAGGACATGGGTATAGATCATGGTGGTCGAGACATCCGCATGCCCCAGCAACTCCTGCACCGTGCGGATATCATGACCACTCTCCAGCAGATGGGTCGCAAATGAATGTCTCTTATGCCGAGCTCGGCATAAGAGACACGGATTTGCCACCCATTTACTGGAACTCGGGGTTGATCTGCGGGAGATTCAGAAGATTCTGGGCCATGCTCGTCCGGAAACCACGGCGCGTTATGCCCACCTGACCGAGGTGACCAGTGCCAACGCCGCCGAGCAGCTTGAGAAAATGCTCCTCGCGTTCTCGATTCGCTGGGAGGATGCGGCATGATTCTGTTATCCACCCTGATCTCCCAGTTCGGTGGGGAGTTGCATGAGAAGTTCGGAAAGCGGCTGTTACCGGGTCATAAGCGGGCACTGAGCGCCATGGTAATCTGCCGAACCGACGAGAGCCCCGTGATGCGGGTTCAGTGCCTGGCTTGCGGTACCCAGGACGTCATCCCGCACTCCTGCGGCCATCGCAGTTGCCCCCACTGTCAGCACCATGAGGGAGAGCAGTGGCTGGAACGCCAACGGGGGAAGCTGCTGCCGGTAGCGTATTTCATGGTCACCTTCACGCTGCCGAGACAGTGGCGTGCGTTGCTGTGGCGACACCAGCGCATCGGTTACGACCTGCTGCTGAAGCTTGGCTGGCAGACCCTGAAGGTGTTCGGGCTGAACGACGCGCAGTTGAAAGGGCGGATTGGAGCGCACGCGGTGCTCCACACCCATTCGCGGCGACTGGACTACCACCCCCATGTCCATTTCATCGTACCGGCGGGGGCGCTGGATCCGAAGCATCGCCTGTGGCGGAAGAAGAAAGGGGAGTACCTCTTTCACCAGGAAAACCTGGCCAGAGTATTCCGTGCCAAGTGGTTTCAGGCGATGAAGGAGGGGGGCTTGAAGGTGAGTGCCACCGTGCCGGAGGATTGGGTGGTGGATTGCAAACAGGTGGGTCGTGGCGACCAGGCGCTGACCTACCTGGGGAAATACCTCTATCGCGGGGTGTTGCAGGAGAAGGATATTCTGCGCTGCGAAAACGGCCAGGTGACCTTTCGTTACACCGAAAACAGCGGGACGGTAAAAACCCGCACGCTGCCGGGAGCGGACTTTTTATGGCTACTGCTCCAGCATGTCCTACCCAAGGGATTCCGTCGTAGTCGGGACTACGGGTTTCTCCACAGTAACTGCAAAGCGATGATTCGGTTGTTGCAGTACCTCTTTCGGTACCTGGTCCGTCCCTTGATGGCGAAAACTAAAAAGCCACCGATTAAGTGCAAGGCGTGCGGCGGGATAATGGCGATCAGAGCGACCCGGCTGAAACCGATACCGAAAGCGCAGCCGGCGTGAAGCCGGTGGCACAGAATTCAGTGGGAGGTAAGCCAACGAGGTAACCAACGCTTCTGCCAGACAGTGGTAGTATCGGGATTATCGACCGAGGGTACCGCTTGGTCTGGCGAAGCGGTTTTTGCCTGTAATTCGACGCTGGATGGCGTGAATTCCTCTGCCGATCGGCAAACAGTCGGAAGGCATGGGGCGATGCTCGTTTTTTCGGAGTGAATCGTCCTTCAGATGGCTGGTGTGATGAAAAGGTATTTTCTATAAATAAGGCCTGCTGCCGATAGTCCGGGCTCGTCCAACAATAGGATAAGATCGTGGTTCGTTTCACTCACACGATCTATCCTTATTCGTTATGTGATTTGCTATGATCGAAGAACCCAATGCCGTTAATAATGATGCGCATAAATAAGACCTGTTTCTCTAAGCTGTTCAAGAAGGTCTCTGCGCTCCCTTGCTAAAACCTTTAACCGTCTTTTCTTGTAAGGCTTTACCTTCGCTACTTCAAGAACGATGCATGCAAGTTTTGCGATATCTCCATTTTGTGACGTTGATAGCTTTTGCAGCCTTCCGATATTCTTTGTAGAAATATGTGACTGTTTCAAGTAACCAAAAATTTCTTCTTTCTGATCTATTTCATCTATTTCATCTTTAGGCTTTGATGCGCATTGTTTGCATATATGATTTTTATGTCCTTTTCCAGAGAACTTTTCATTTGGTTTATTTTCTCCACAAATTCTGCACCAATGCCCCATTTGATTTCTCTCTGTCAGTATTTTTCACATAACGTTTTGCTCAGCCGACCGCGGATAGATGGCACCGTTGCGCCAAACTGTAATGTAGTTGACCGAAGCCAATGAACCAAAATCAAGCGTCGACCTAGCGGGTCGGCTGGAGCTATTTGTTAGCCAATTTATGGCATTACAATGCCGAGGTCCTTACATATCTTTCTCGCCATAAATTCTTTTA
>JAUUYI010000056.1 GCA_030590525.1 Sedimenticola sp.
CCATTTTGGCCCATTTTTCCGCTCATTTTCGTTAAATATGAGTAACTATTCGCCTCAAATGACCAAAAAAATGGACTCAAAATGGCTTCCCCTCGCTACGGCTTCTATTCTCGGACAGGCTCCTAGTACAGCGCCGCATAAGTAGCGATGAATAATATGTTGGGTTACGGCGCGCTCATAATCTGGTGATAACCTGAAATATCAGTGAAATGCGCACCTAACCCAACCTACATTCTATTCGTAGGGACTTCTGCGGTGCTGTACTAGGAGGTGGAGAACGGTCTGCGGCCAACCAGGAAATGTCGGCCAGAAAATATTCACGAAGGTGGCGGGAACGGTTGACCCTTTTCAATTCGCACAGCATAATCCTCACCACACTCCGGCTGAGCCGGGGTGTATCGCGTTATGGTGGCCTGCATCGGT
The DNA here is from genome assembly GCA_030590525.1 of Sedimenticola sp. Taxonomy (GTDB): domain Bacteria; phylum Pseudomonadota; class Gammaproteobacteria; order Chromatiales; family Chromatiaceae; genus JAUXBK01. Next base: position 424 of record JAUUYI010000056.1, read on the forward strand.
CCCCTCGCAACGAAAAACTGTGAACCCGGTCAGGCCTGGAAGGGAGCAGCCGCAGCAGTGGACTCGTGTGCCGGGGTGTGGCTGGTGCGGGCCGCCGCTTTTAATCCCGGCCCTCAGGAAGGCCTGCCCTCGTTCCCACGCTCTGCGTGGTAACGCATCCCGCGACGCTCCGCGTCGGGCGCCACCGCTCCACACCCGGTGCCGGTTCCCACGCAGAGCGTGGGAACCAGTGGGAGTTATTCCCGCGCGGGGTTAAACTACCCCTTTATCAGATCAGGATTTCAACCACCTCCTATGAGTTATCAGGTGCTGGCCCGTAAGTGGCGGCCGCGCATTTTCAGTGAGATGGTCGGTCAGGACCCGGTGGTGCGTGCCCTGAGCAACGCACTGGACAATGATCGGCTGCATCATGCCTACCTTTTTACCGGCACCCGCGGAGTCGGGAAGACGACACTGGCGCGCATCTTTGCCAAGTCACTCAACTGTGAGCATGGGGTGGGGTCGACCCCCTGTGGTCACTGTTCCGCGTGCCGTGAGATCGACGAGGGCCGATTCGTCGACCTGCTGGAGGTGGATGCTGCATCCCGGACCAAGGTGGAACAGACCCGGGAACTGCTGGACAATGTCCCCTATGCCCCGGTCCGGGGGCGCTACAAAGTGTATCTCATCGACGAGGTGCATATGTTTTCCAACAGTAGTTTCAATGCACTGCTCAAGACGCTCGAGGAGCCACCACCCCACGTCAAGTTTCTGCTGGCCACCACCGACCCCCAGAAGGTGCCGCTGACCGTGCTCTCGCGCTGTCTGCAATTAAATCTGAAGCGGCTCCCGTTCGAACTGATTAGAGATTACCTGCAGAAGATCCTGAAGGAAGAGGGAATAGCCCATGAGCGCCCGGCCCTGGACCTGCTGGCCCGGGGTGCCGACGGTAGCATGCGGGATGCACTCAGTCTCATGGATCAGGCCATCGCTTACGGTGGCGGGCAGGTGATGGAGCAGGAGGTGCGTTCCATGCTGGGAGGTGTCAGTCAGGATCGGATCCATGACCTGCTGGCTGCTCTGGCCGCCCGGGCACCGGATGAAGTGATGAAACAGGTGGCCGCACTGGCAGAGATGGCCCCGGACTTTACTGGTGTGCTGCAGGAGCTGCTGTCGTTGCTGCATCGGGTTGCCCTGACCCAGGCTGTCCCGGATGTATTGGACGACAGCGCCGGCGACCTGGAACAGGTGCAGAGACTGGCCCAGCAGCTGGATCCGGAGGATGTGCAGCTGTTCTATCAGATTGCCCTGATCGGGCAGCGTGACCTGCCCCTGGCACCGGATCCCCGGTCGGGGTTCGAGATGGTTCTGCTGCGGATGCTGGCTTTCCGGCCTGAGGCAGAGATGACCGCCATCCCACCAGTCGCTGCCGGCGGACATGGTGCCGGGGGTGGCGGCCCGGAGAGCGGCAGAATCGGCAAATCAGAGGCCCGGCCATCCGGGTCGAAGCCCCAGGGAGCCGCTAAGGGCCCGGAGCGAGAGCCGATACCAGCGGAGGCACCTCCAGCCACACCGATGACAGCGGTCGATCTGAGCCAGTGGCATCAGATCGTAGGATCGTTGAAACTGGGGGGAATTGCCCTGCAGCTGGCCAGCAACTGTGTGTTTGATTCGTGGGACGGTAAGCGATTGCTCCTGCGCCTCGATCCGGTACATGTCCAACTCAAGGTGGAGAGCTCGGAACAACGCTTGTGCAAGGCCCTCAAAGCCCTTGTCGGAACAGACTTGAGCCTCGTTATCAAGGTCGAGAAACCGGCGACGGATACACCGGCCAGGTTGCAGGAGAAGGCGCAGGCTGAGCGGCAGCTTGTGGCGGAGAAGCGCCTGGCCAGTGATCCGCTGGTGAAAACTATGGAAGAGAAGTTCGGTGCCCGGCTGATTCCAGGGTCGGTACAGCCGCTGGACGATTGAGTCAGGTGCAAACAAGAGGAGCAGTGGATGAAAGGTGGAATAGGTAATCTGATGAAACAGGCCCAGAAGATGCAGGCAGATCTTCAGAAGGCCCAGGAAGAGTTGGCCCGCGAGGAGGTGACCGGCGAATCCGGTGGCGGTCTGATCAAGATCACCATGAATGGGAAACACGAGGTGCATCGCGTGGAGATCGATGAGAGCCTGATGGGTGATGACCGAGAAATGCTGGAGGATCTGGTTGCTGCAGCGATCAACGACGCCGTGCACCGTATCGCCGACAAGGCCCAGGAGAGTATGTCAGGGATCACCTCCGGTATGGGGCTGCCGCCTGGGATGAAGCTGCCGTTTTGACCCGTGGCTGAGAAACCTCTGCTGGACCAGTTGATAGAGTCCCTCCGCTGTCTGCCGGGTGTTGGCCCGAAATCGGCCCAGCGCCTGGCATTTCATCTGCTGGAGCGGGATCGTGAAGGGGGACGGAAGTTGTCCCGGGTACTGATGGAGGCAATGGATCAGATTGGTCACTGTCACAGCTGCCGGACTTTCAGCGAGACCGAGCTCTGTCCCCTCTGCTCCAACCCCCAACGTGACAGTGGCCAACTCTGTGTGGTTGAGACGCCGGCCGATGTGGCGGCAATCGAGCAGGTCGCTGGTTACCGTGGTCGCTATTTCGTACTTGGCGGGCGCCTGTCACCGCTGGATGGCATCGGGCCGGATGATATTGGTCTGGATGGCCTGGAGCGACTGCTGGGAAAAGGGGAGGTCAGAGAGCTGATTCTGGCAACCAACCCGACAGTCGAAGGGGAGGCAACCGCGCACTATATCGGTGAAATGGCCCGCTGCAGAGGGGTTCGGGTTACCCGCATTGCCTACGGTGTGCCGCTGGGTGGTGAACTGGAGTATGTGGACGGGGGCACGTTGTCCCACGCCTTTGCCGGAAGGCGGGAGTTTTGAGTCGCTGGTGGAAGTCGGTTATATTTAGCAGGGTCAGATGTCCTGCAGTCGCGAAAAATGCATTGATAGCAAAAATGGTTAGCGTAGGTTGGCGCTAAGGGCTCGCGCCAAAATAAGTTTACATTTATGGGTGTCGAGATGCATCTCTCGCAAGGCGCGATAACGCAGGAATATTTGTTATATTTCAAGTTGTCGCAACGCAGCGAGAGATGATAGATCGGCGACCAGAAATGTGAAATTATTTTGAAGCGAGCCCTAAGGAACGAAGCCCAACATTTCATTGCCACTTCCGTGTTGGACTTCGCAAGCTCAGCGCCAACCTACAAGCGTTTTGGTCACAGATCAGATTCCGGAATAAACAGGGCATCTCGACGGGATTCACCGGGTGCTTACACCAAAGGTCTATAGCAGCCAGAAAAAGGATTTGAAAACATGCAGGATACCCATCAATCACCCGACTGCCTGTTCTGCAAAATGGGCTCCGGTGAGATCCACCCTGATATTGTCTATCAGGATGATGAAGTGCTTGCATTTCGGGATCTCAACCCTCAGGCACCGGTGCATATCCTGATCATACCCCGGCGTCATATCCCCACCCTGAACGACGTCGGCCCGGAAGATGCGGGGCTGGTGGGAAAGCTGTTTCTGACAGCCAGGCGAGTGGCAGAGCAGGAAGGTGTGGCGGAAGCGGGGTACCGCACCCTGTTCAACTGCAATGCACAGGGAGGGCAGGAGGTATTCCACATTCATCTGCATCTGCTGGGGGGACGCCAGATGCACTGGCCCCCCGGTTGATGGAGCGCTCAGATGCACGGGCTCGGTAACATTCAGGGGAGATTCGCCGGTACCGGCCTGCAGCGTCCTCGTGCGTTGCTGCCGGTAGCACCCGTCGACCCTCCCGGTAGCGTCCGACGGGAGCAGTCAGCGCCACTCCATCCGCCCGTAACGGCTAAAAAGGTCGGGGATTCCCTCCAGCTTGCGCTGGAGTCACTTCCGATCCACAACAACCGGCTGGCAGACAATGTCGGACAGCAATATCGTTCCGCCATCGATGCCTACCTCTCACTGCACTCGAATGAGAAGCGGGAACGGGTGAGTGATCTCCTGGGCATCGACGAATACGCCTGAAAAGCCTGTCGTAACGAGCTGGAAAAAACCGGGAAATCTTCTAGTATCTAATGAATGAATAATAATATCGAACAGCGCCTCCACCACCTGATCGACGAACTCAAACGCACCCCCCTCCCGGACTTCGATCCTCAGCAGACCCGGCAGATTCACACCCTCCTCGAGCAATACTACCGGCACATCCCCGTGTCGGAACTGCAGCAGCAGGAGCCGGCGGATCTGGCCGGTGCTGTCATTGCCCACTGGCAGCTGTTGAAGGATAGAAAAAAGGATCTGCCGGTAATCCGGGTCTACAACCCTAATTTCGAGGAACACGGCTGGCAGAGCACCCATACCATTATCGAGGTGGTGACAGACGACATGGCCTTTCTGGTGGATTCACTGTCGATGACACTGAATCAAGAGGGGATGACCATCTATCTGACCACCCATCCAGTGGTCGACAGCTGGCGGGACAAGCGGGGCAGACTGCTTTCCCTGGATGCACCGGTGGAGAGGGCAAAGCATCGAAAGGAGTCGATGATTCAGTTTCAGGTGGAGAAGCAGTTGTCGGATGAATCACTGCAGAGGATCGAGCGGCAGTTGAACAGCGTCATCCAGGATATCAGCCGGGCCAACCGGGACTGGCAGGTTATGAAAGAGCGGGTTGGGTTGGTGCGGGAGCGGATCGTTGGACACTCCGTGCCAATAGATCCCCGGGAACTGGAAGAGACGCTGGAATTCCTGAACTGGGTGGAACAGGACCATTTTACCTTCCTTGGCTTCTGTGAGTTGGACTACGGTGACGATGGCCCCTCCCTGACCAAAGGGTCGGGTCTGGGGTTGTTACAGGATGCGGACAAGGAGAGTGATTCACTGCGTGCCACCATTCCCGTGTTCGAGACCCCCTGCCCGGAACAGCGCTGTTACCTGACGGTGACCAAGGCGAACGTCAAGTCGACCATCCATCGGCCTGCCTATATGGACTACATCGGTATCAAACGCTACAGCGATCTGGGCGAGATCGATGGAGAATACTGCATACTGGGGCTGTTCTCGTCTACGGCCTACAGTCGCCCTCCCCGGGATATCCCCCTGCTGAGGCAGAAGGTCAGGGCGGTGATGGAGAGTGCCGAACTGGGTTCCAGCCACTCAGACAAGACGCTGCTGAATATTCTCGAGACCTTCCCCCGGGATGCCCTGTTTCAGATCGCACCGGATGATCTGCTGAGTATCACCCTGGGGATTATCGGGTTGCAGGAACGCCAGCGCACCCGCCTGTTCCTGTTCAAGGACAGTTTCAACCGTTTCTACTCCTGCCTGGTCTATGTTCCCCGGGAGAAGTACGATCGGGGGCTGCGAACCCGGATCCAGAAGGTGCTGGTGGAAGCGCTCAAAGGGAGTGAGGTGGAGTTTGAGGCCCGGCTCTCTGAATCGATCCTGGCCCGTCTCTATTTCGTGGTGCATACGGTCGCGGGGGAGCGGCCGGAACTCGATCTGGAGGCGCTGGAGCAAGGGGTGATCGAGGCAACCCATACCTGGCAGGATGGGTTGCGAGAGGCATTGGCCGAGCAATACGGTGAAGCCCGGGCGGGGCGTTATTTCCGGGAGTACGGCCAGGCTTTTCCCGGGGGATTCCGCGAGGATTTCTATCCACGTACCGCAGCAGCAGACATCGATCGCATCGAGCGGTCCCGTGCTTCGGGTGAACTTGGACTACACTTCTATCGCCCCATTCTGGAGTCGACTGAGCAGGCCCACCTGCGACTCTACTCGGTTGGAAAACCGGTTCCCCTGTCAGATGTGATTCCGATCCTGGAAAACATGGGGCTGACCGTGCTCGGTGAGCGACCCTACCGGATCCGGCTGCAGCCGGAGGCGGTCTGGATCCATGATTTCTCCATGCTCTATCCGGCCCGGGGAAAGGCACTCACTGAACGGATCAGCCAATCGTTCCAGGATGCATTCCTCCGGGTCTGGAATGGCAGGGTGGATAATGATGGTTTCAACCAGTTGGTGATCGGTGCCGGACTCGCCTGGAAAAAGGTACTGGTATTAAGGGCATACAGCAGATACCTGAAGCAGATTCGCATCCCATACAGCCAGGATTACGTCATCAGCAGTATGGTGGAAAACCCGGAGATCAGCAGTCAGCTGGCGGAACTGTTCGAGGCCCGTCTGGATCCCGCAAGGAAACAGCGGGAGAAACGCACCCAGGATATCGTTACCCGGATTGAGAAAAAGCTGGAGGGGGTCAGCAGCCTCGACCAGGACCAGATCATTCGTCGTTATCTGAACCTGATCCAATGTACCTTGCGCAGCAACTTCTTTCAGTCCGATCCCTCCGTCGGGATGAAATCCTATGTCTCGTTCAAACTGGACTCACCCAAGATCATCGGGATGCCGCTGCCGGCACCTATGTTCGAAATATTTGTCTACTCGACTCGGATGGAGGGGGTTCACCTGCGGGGTGGGCAGGTGGCCAGAGGCGGGCTGCGCTGGTCCGATCGGATGGAGGATTTTCGCACCGAGGTGCTGGGGCTGATGAAGGCCCAGATGGTGAAGAATACCGTCATCGTTCCGGTAGGCTCCAAGGGTGGCTTTATCGTCAAGCGTCCGCTGCAGAGGCTGACCCGGGAGCAGCGGATGAGAGAAGTGGTCGAATGCTACAAGACGCTGCTGTGCGGGATGCTGGATATTACCGACAATTACCAGCAGGGTGAGATAGTTCAGCCGCCCCAGGTGGTCTGCTACGACGATCCTGACCCTTATCTCGTGATTGCTGCCGACAAGGGGACTGCCAGCTTCTCCGATATCGCCAACGGGGTAGCGAAGGAGTATGGGTTCTGGTTGGGTGATGCCTTCGCATCCGGCGGATCCGATGGCTATGACCACAAGAAGATGGGTATCACTGCCCGCGGCGCCTGGGAGTCGGTGAAACGCAACTTTCGGGAGATGGGGGTCGACATACAGTCATCCGAATTCCGGGTAGTTGGAATCGGTGACATGTCAGGTGACGTCTTCGGTAACGGCATGTTGCTCTCCCGGCACATCAAACTGGTTGCTGCCTTCAATCACCGTCACATATTTCTCGATCCGGACCCGGATCCCGCTCGGTCGTTCGATGAGCGGAAGCGATTGTTCCAACTGCCGGGCTCAGGCTGGGATGATTACGACAGCAACCTGCTCTCCAAGGGTGGTGGCATCCATCCCCGCTCTGCCAAAGCGATCTCCCTCTCGGATGAGGTAAAGGCGATGCTGGGGCTCAAAGTGGATCGGATCACCCCGGGTGAACTGATTCACAACCTGCTCAAGGCGCCGGTAGACCTGCTCTGGAATGGTGGGATCGGCACCTATGTAAAATCAGAGTCCGAAACGCATGAGTCGGTCAGGGACAAGGCCAACGATGCCCTCCGGGTCAACGGATCGGATCTGCGCTGCAAGGTGGTGGGTGAGGGGGGGAATCTGGGTATCACCCAGTTGGGTCGGGTGGAGTTCGCCATGAAAGGGGGGCAGCTCTACACCGATTTCATCGACAACTCTGCGGGTGTCGATTGTTCCGATCATGAAGTGAACATCAAGATTCTGCTGGGCTATATCGTCTCCAATGGAGACATGACCCTGAAACAGCGCAACCGCCTGCTGATGGAGATGACAGATGAGATCTCCCGGCTGGTGCTGGCAGATAACTATGCCCAGGCCCAGGCGATCAGTATCATCACCCAGTACGCCCCCGAGCGACTCAATGAACATGGCCGATTCATGAGCTGGCTGGAGCAGTTGGGGCGCCTCAACCGGGCGCTGGAACATCTGCCCGATTCGAAGCAGATCGCTGCCCGCCAGGCCGAAGGGAAGGGGCTGAGCAAGCCCGAGATCGCCCTGCTGCTGGCCTACAGCAAGATGACCTATTACGATGCGCTCATACATTCCGGAATCCCCGATGACGACTACCTGTTGTCGGTGCTGAGCGACTATTTCCCTTCTCTCCTGGCGGAAAGATTTCAGCAGGAGATGGCAGGGCACCCGCTGAAGCGTGAGATCATTGCTACCCACCTCACCAACAATATCGTGAACCGTATTGGTCCCGGCTTCGGTTTCCGCATGCGGGAGGAGGTGGGCGCAAACATCCCCGACGTCACCCGCGCCTATCTGGCGGCAACCCGGATCTTTGCGACTGAGGCATTGTGGTGTGAGATCGAGACCCTGGACAATCAGGTTCCGGCAAAGATCCAGATCGAGATGCTGCGGATGGTGGCCCGAATGCTGGAGCGGCTGGTCAACTGGATTCTGCGCTATCGGCGAAACAACGTGCAGGTGCGTGAGGTGGTCGCCTATTTCCAGGAGGGCGTGGGGCAGTTGATGGAGCGGATTCCAAAACCGCTGGCCGCACAGGACCGCCTGGAGATGAACCGCTGGATACGTTATTTCACAAATGCGGGTGTACCCCGCGAACTGGCCCAGCGCACCGCTGCACTGCTTCCATTGGCTTCAGCCCTGGATATCGTGGAGGTGGCGAAGCAGGCCGGGCGCGACATAGCCGTGGTGGCGTCGCTCTATTTCCGTCTGGGCAGTGATCTGGACTTCCACTGGCTGCGCCAGCAGATCGATAAACTGGGGATTCAGAGCCACTGGCACAACCTGGCCAATATTGGCCTCTCCAATAGTCTCAACAAGCATCAACGGGAGTTGACGTCCCGCATCCTGGAGACCACTGAAGGAGCCAGGGATGCCAAGAAGATGATTGCCCAGTGGGCGGAAACAAATGCCTTTGCGGTGGAGCGGCACAAGCGCATGGTATCTGAGCTGAAGGCGCGGACCACGCTTGATTTTGCCATGCTCTCCGTAGTCATCACCGATGTCGGCAGTCTGCTGATCACCGGGTATGGAAAGTGAAGGAGCACGGATACCAAAAACATAAACGTATAGCGTAGAAGGTTGGCACTGAGCTTGCAAAGCCACGTAGGTCGGGCACGGTGTTTGTGCCCGACATTTTCATGGCGGG
>JAUUYI010000093.1 GCA_030590525.1 Sedimenticola sp.
CTCACCCCACGCAGGGTGGCTACTGCTGGCCCCGGCAAATAGGAGGACTGCGGCGGGCTTCGTCTAGTGGTTTCGAAGTCGGGCGCGAAGAAGTGGGTGTTGCGCTTCACCCTCGATGGTAAACGCCGGGAGATGGGGCTGGGCAGTTTCCCGGATGTGGGACTGCCGGAGGCACGCGACAAGGCCTCTGAGTACCGAAACGGTAGTTGTCAAGGAGTATGTATACCTCGTTCCGTTTATCGAGTCGGAGGATGAGGTCTTCTTGAAGACAGTTATTCCGAGCAGGAAAGCTACCAAAACCTACCGAGGTGGCAATAAATGAGCAAGCTAGATCTAGAAGAACGCGAAATCCTGGAGGCATTTGAGTCGGGCAACGTAAAACATTCCAAGGATGCAGACGATACACAGAAACGGCATCAAGAATACGCCGAAGCCATGTTCAGGAAGGATGCCAGGATTAATATTCGGCTCCCTTCCAAGGATCTTCGTGGCCTACAGAAAAAAGCTCTTACCGAAGGCATTCCATACCAAACGTTAATCGCTAGCATCCTTCATAAGTATGTTGAAGGTCGTTTACATGAAAACGGCGGCTAAGGGCTCGATCACGGTAGGGCGGCCAGTTACCCGACCGCCCCCGTACAGATCCCCGCATGCGGATTTCCCGCACGGGGCTCCTCAAAATTAGCATTTTGGTGGGCACAAACAACGTGCCCACCCTACAGGGTGATCCGTTGGCGTTAAGGTAATGGCATTGGGGTGAGATTGACCCTTGGCTTGGGCACCAAGGCCGCCAGGCGGGCAATGACAAATCGGCAGGAATGCCGATTTGCACGACCGTAGGTCGCCCGCAGGGTGGCGCACAGGGATGTGCGCCATGAACTCTAATGGCTCGAAGATGGCGTGGGTGGTGCCGTCGCGGTAAGGCCTCTTGAGCTGGTAACGAATGTTGCCGTTCGGTGTGAGAGCCAGCCGCTTCTCGGACACCGCCGGGCGGCTGATCCATGACCCGGTGGCCATGGGTTATATCAGCTCCTATGACCGGGCCGCTGCCTTTGCCCGTAACCGGCCACCCCTCACTCCCACTCGATAGTGGCCGGGGGCTTGCCGGAGATATCGTAGGCGACCCGGGAGATACCCTTTACCTCATTGATAATGCGGCGGGAGACCAGGTCCAGAAACTCGAACGGCAGATGCGCCGAACGGGCGGTCATGAAATCCACCGTCTCCACCGCCCGGAGGGAGACCACATAGTCGTACTGACGTGCGTCCCCGACCACACCCACCGACCGAACCGGCAGGAATACCACAAACGCCTGACTCACCTGATCGTAGAGGTCATGGTTACGCAGCTCTTCTATGAAGATGTGATCCGCCTGGCGCAGGATGTCGGCATAGTCTTTCTTCACCTCGCCCAGTATCCGTACCCCCAGGCCCGGCCCCGGGAAGGGGTGGCGGTAGACCATCTCGGAGGGGAGCCCGAGCTCCACCCCGATCTTTCGTACCTCATCCTTGAACAGCTCCCTCAGGGGCTCCACCAGTTTCAGCTTCATGTACTCTGGCAGGCCGCCCACATTGTGGTGGGATTTGATGACGTGGGCCTTGCCCGACTTGGCGCCGGCGGACTCGATCACGTCCGGATAGATGGTTCCCTGAGCCAGGTAGTCCACCTCCCCCAGTCGTGCCGCCTCCTCCTCGAAGATCTCGATAAACAGATTACCGATGATCTTGCGCTTCCGTTCCGGATCTGATTCGCCCACCAGGGCATCGAGAAAACGCTGCTCCGCGTCCACCCGAACCACCTTCACCCCCATGTGCTCAGCAAAGGTGGCCATCACCTGGTCACCCTCGCGCAGCCGCAGCAGCCCGTTGTCCACGAAGACGCATGTGAGCTGATCGCCGATGGCCCGGTGCAGCAGTGCTGCCACCACCGAAGAATCGACACCACCGGAGAGGCCCAGCAACACTTTCCCCCCCTGCACTAGTACCCGTACCTGCTGAATCGAGTCATCGATGATCTTCCCGGCGGTCCAGAGCGCTTCACAGCCACAGATCTGAAACAGAAAGTGCTCGATAATCCGTTGTCCCTGCCGGGTGTGGGTCACTTCCGGGTGAAACTGCAGGCCGTAGAAACCTCGCTCCTCGTCCGCCATACCCGCCAAAGGTGCATTTGCGGTCTCGGCAATGACATGAAAACCCGGGGGCATCTTCTCCACCCGGTCACCGTGGCTCATCCAGACATCGAGCAGGCCGTAGCCCTCGGGGCTGGTATGGTCCTCAATATCCTTCAACAGCCTGGAGTGACCCCGGGCCCGGACCTGGGCATAACCATACTCATGGGTCTCGGCCGAGACCACTTGCCCCCCTAACTGGGCCGCCATCGCCTGCATACCGTAGCAGATGCCGAACACCGGCACTCCCATCTGGAACACCAGCTGGGGCACCCGTGGCGTATCATCCGCAGTAACCGTCTCCGGGCCACCGGAGAGAATGATGCCGGTGGGCCGGTGGCTGCGGATCGCCTCTTCGCAATTGTCGTAAGGCCAGATCTCGCAGTAGACCCCCACCTCCCGCACCCGACGGGCGATCAGCTGGGTGTACTGGGATCCAAAATCGAGGATCAGGATGCGATAGGCATGAATATCTGGTGCGATCATCGATACTTCCACTCACTATTGTCTTCGTTTAAGAGATGCAAAAGGCGGTGTCGGGTAACTTCTCAATAAGTTCAGGCAACAATCTGAAATGTAGGGTGTATCAAGCGGAGCGGATACACCAGGCTACGGAGCGTTGGTGGATCCGTCGCTGTGCTCCTTGATCCACCCTACCCGTTTGCCCCGGGTTATTGAGAAGTTACGGTGTCGGCAGGCAACGCCGACAACCTCAGTCCCGGCGATAGTTCGGGGCCTCTTTGGTGATGGTTACGTCATGCACATGGGACTCGGTTACACCGGCGCTGGTGACCCGCACGAACTCTGGCTTGGTACGCATCTCCTGTAAGCTGGCACAACCGGTGTAGCCCATGCTGGAGCGGATACCGCCAATCAACTGATAGACGATATTGAGCATGGTGCCATTGTAAGGTACCCGGCCCTCGATCCCCTCCGGCACCAGCTTCTCTTTTTCCGTGGTGTCCTGGAAGTAGCGGTCGCTGGAGCCCTGGGCACCGGCCATGGCACCGAGAGAACCCATTCCGCGGTATGACTTATAGGAGCGGCCCTGGAATATCTCCACCTCACCCGGTGACTCATCGGTACCAGCAAACAACCCCCCGATCATTACTGACCAGGCGCCGGCAGCGATCACCTTGGCGATGTCACCGGAGTAGCGCAGACCACCATCCGCGATCAGTGGAACACCGTCGTTGACCAGTTCCCGTGCCACGTTGGAGACGGCTGTCACCTGGGGCATGCCGACACCAGCCACCATCCGGGTGGTGCAGATAGAGCCCGGGCCGATACCCACTTTGACCGCATCCGCACCCGCGTCCACCAGCGCCCTGGCCGCTGCCGCCGTGGCAATATTTCCACCGATCACCTGTATATCAGGGAACTGCTGCTTGACCCAGGTTACCCGGTCCAGCACTCCCTGGGAGTGACCGTGGGCGGTATCCACCACCACCACGTCGACATCGGCGTCCACCAGGGCCTCGATCCGCTCACTGGTGCCCTCCCCGGTACCCACCGCTGCACCCACCCGCAACCGTTCGCGCTCGTCACGGCAGGCGTTGGGATTCTCTTTCGCCTTTTGGATATCCTTAACCGTGATCAGGCCACACAGCTCGAATGCATCATTAACCACCAGCACCTTTTCGATCCGATGCCGGTGCAACAGATCGATCACCTCCGCCCGGCTCGCCCCCTCCTTGACCGTGACCAGCTTCTCCTTGGGCGTCATGATGGAGGCCACGGCGTCGCTCATGCGGGTCTCGAAGCGCAGGTCACGGGCGGTGACGATACCCACCAGCTGATCGCCCTCGGTGACCGGCACCCCGGAGATGTTGTGGGCCCGGGTGATCTCCATCACCTCGTAGATACTGGCGTCGGGGGCGACAGTGACGGGCTCACGAATGACCCCGCTCTCGTATTTCTTGACGCTGCGTATCTGCTGGGCCTGCTGGGCCGGGGTCATATTCTTATGGACGACGCCGATCCCCCCTTCCAGCGCGAGTGCGATAGCAAAGCGGTACTCGGTCACCGTATCCATGGCGGCGGAGATCAGGGGGATATTGAGGGTAATCTCACGGGTGAGACGGGTCTGCAGGTCCACATCCTTGGGGAGAACCGTGGAGTGGGCCGGGACGAGCAGTACATCATCGAAGGTCAGGGCTTCTTCGAGCAGGCGCATGATTTGGGTGTCCCCTAGGCAAATGGCGGTTTCAGATAGAGGCTCTTGCAAAACTCTTAAATCCCCTCTCCCTTGAGGGAGAGGGGGCGTTTTGCAAGAGCCTCAGATAAACAGAGTATTATAAAATTTACGGCTTTCCAGGTAAACTGGCCAGTCATTTTTTTCGTACCTGAGGAGATCCGAGCAGATGCCCGACACGTCCCCGGAGTGTGCCCGCCAGCGGGATATCTACACCGTCTCCCGCCTCAACAGTGAGGTACGGGCGGTACTGGAGGGGAGTTTTCCACTGCTCTGGGTGGAGGGGGAGATATCCAACCTGGCGCGCCCCGCCTCCGGCCACATCTACTTTTCACTCAAGGATCCGGTGGCCCAGGTCCGTTGCGCCATGTTCCGCACGAAGCGGCAACGGCTCCGTTTCCAGCCGGAAAACGGTATGCAGGTGCGGATCCGGGCCCGTGTGGGGCTGTACGAGGCACGCGGGGAGTTCCAACTGGTGGCGGAACATATGGAGCCCGCCGGTGAAGGGGCACTGCAACAGGCGTTCAATGAACTGAAACGGCGACTCGCCGCAGAAGGGCTGTTCGACACCGGGCACAAGCTGCCCCTGCCCCCTTTTCCCCGCTGCATTGGTGTCATTACCTCCCCGACAGGGGCGGCAATCCAGGATATATTGCGGGTATTGAAGCAGCGTTTTCCGGCGATACCCGTGGTGCTCTACCCGGTTCCGGTACAGGGTGCCGATGCACCCGAACAGATCGCCGAGATGATTCGACTGGCCGATCGGCGCGCCGACAGTGATCTGCTGATCCTGGCCCGCGGTGGCGGCTCCATCGAAGACCTGATGGCCTTCAACGACGAGCAGGTGGCCCGTGCCATCTATCAGGCACGACTTCCCATCGTCTCTGCGATAGGCCACGAGATCGATTTCACCATCGCCGATTTCGTGGCCGATCGGCGGGCAGCCACCCCTTCCGCGGCGGCAGAGATGGTGAGCCCGGACCAGGAGGAGGTGGCTCGTACGCTGGATACCCTGGAAAACCGGCTGGGGCTGCAGATGGGGAACCGGGTTGAACAGCTCTCCCTACGGCTCGAGACCCTTCGGCAGCGGCTGCTCCGATGCCACCCGGGGAGTCGGCTGTTGCAGCAGCAACAACGGCTGGACGAACTGGAGCAGCGGCTGACCCAGGGGGTACGCAACCAGCAACGCCGCATTCGGGAGTATATCTTCACCCTGAATGCACGAATCCAGGCCCACACGCCGGTCCACCGGCTGGGGCGTCTGCAACAGCGATGTGATCAGCTGCGGCAGCAGCTGGTGCAACTGCAGGCACATCGGGTACAACGGCTGGGGCAGCGCATCGCTGCCGCTGCCGGCAACCTCCATACCCTGAGTCCACTGGCCACCCTGGAGCGAGGTTACTCGATCACCCGCCGGTTACCCGGGCGGGAAGTGTTGCACACCACCGCCGGGGTGCAACCCGGCGACCGGGTGGAGACATTACTGGCCCGGGGGATTTTGCTGTGCCAGGTGGAGGAGAGCAGGGACTAGGTACTTTAGTACCTTACCACTGAAATCTTGAACAGAAATACAAAGAAATCTCCGTAGGGTGGGCACGTTGTTTGTGCCCACCCTACTATTTGGTTCCGGCTTCGCTGGGCTAGGAAAAACATCACCCTGATTGGGGCTTCCGGGTGGCAGATCAGCGCTTGCTTTTGTTGACGAACTTCTTGAGCCGCTGGCGTTTGTTGATCTGGCGCCTGGTCAGCTTGTTCTTCCTGCCCTTGAACGGGTTGTCACCGGACCGGAACTCCAACCGCACAGGTGTGCCGTGCAGTGAAAATACCTGACGAAAACGTTTCACCAGATAGCGCTTGTAGGGCGACGGCACCGCGTCTGCCTGATTGCCGTGGATGACGATGATTGGGGGGTTCTGCCCACCCTGGTGGGCATAACGCAGCTTGATCCGCCGCCCACGGACCATAGGCGGCTGATGCTGCAGCACCGCAGCTTCCAGTACCCGCGTCAATTCCGGAGTCGGCAGATTGCGGGTGGCGCTGGCGTAGGCCCGGTCGATCAGCGAGTAGAGGTCGCCCACCCCGGAACCGTGCAGCGCGGAGATCAGCTTGCGTGGGGCGAAATCCAGAAACGGCAACTTCCGGTCCAGCTCTTCCCGGATCTTATCCCGCTGCTCCTGATCCAGGCCATCCCACTTATTGACCACGATCACCAGTGCCCGGCCACTCTCCAGTATATGGCCGGCCAGGGTCGCATCCTGCTCACTCACCCCCAGCCGTGCGTCCAGCACCAGCAGTATCACATTGGCCTGCTCGATCGCCTGCAGTGTCTTGATGACACTGAATTTCTCGATCACATCAGAGACCCGCGCCCGGCGCCTGACACCGGCGGTATCGATCAGGGTGTATGGTTTTTCATCATGGGTGAAGGAGATGAAGACGCTGTCCCTCGTGGTCCCGGGCTGATCGAAGGTGACCACCCGCTCCTCACCCAGCAACCGGTTTACCAGGGTAGACTTGCCCACGTTGGGCCGCCCCACCACCGCGACCTGAATCCCCCCATCCGGCGAATCTTCCCTCTCCTCGATATCGGGCAGGGAGGAGAGCACCCCATCGATCAGTGCGCTGACCCCACGGCCATGTACCGCGGCAATGGGAACGGGCTCTCCCAACCCGAAGGCGTAGAACTCGGCCCTGGCCAGCCGCTGATCCAGGTTTTCACTCTTGTTGATCACCAGGGTGATAGGCTTGCCGGTACGCCGCAGTTGTGCGGCTATCTCTTCGTCGCCACCGATGCGCCCGGCCCTGCCGTCCAGCATGAACAAGATATGATCGGCCTCATCGATAGCTGCCTGTACCTGCTGCTCCATGAGCAGCTCGACGCCACTCCCTTCCCCACTGATACCGCCGGTATCCACCACCACATAAGGTTTGCTGCCCATGCGCCCAACACCATACTGCCGATCCCGGGTGAGGCCGGGCTGATCGGCAACCAGCGCATCACGGCTACGGGTCAGACAGTTGAACAGCGTCGATTTACCCACATTGGGGCGCCCGACGAGTGTGATTACAGGCAACATAGCAGGGCTTAATACTCAAGTTTCGGAGTTCATTGCTGTCAGTATAAATGGAGGGTCGAATTTATTCGACCACCGAATCGGCCGAATGAATTCGGCCCTACAACGGTAATCTATCCAATTGATCAGGGAACAAGCGATTTATCGAATCCCCTCATCTGCCGTCCATGGATGGACAAATGCC
>JAUUYI010000008.1 GCA_030590525.1 Sedimenticola sp.
ATGAAATCTTCGGGTGAGTACCTTACCACTGAAATCTTATACAAAATGACGAAGAATTTTCCTGTGGGAGCGGGCTTGCCCGCGAACAGGGCTGCCAGAGCATTTGGCGGGCAAGCCCGCTCCTACATATTTGTTCCGGCGCTGCCGGGTTAGGGCAGCGGCACCACCATCACTGGCTGACCGCAGCGGCGCAAGACCCGACGGGCGGTCGTTCCCATCACGCTCTCCTCCAGAAGCCCACGGCCATGCTTGCCGATTACAACAAGATCGTAATTTCCGTCCCGGGCCTCCTTGACAATCTCAGTGACCGGATCGCCCATGCTTAATCTGACGTCGTAAACGACAGAGGGTTTACCTTCATAATCAGCCAGGGCTGATTGGCAGAATTCTTCCACCCTCTCCTTTATGACCGCATCGTCTCTTTTGCGGCTGACTAGGATATTCCTTACCTCTTCCAGATCCCTGGTTTTAATTTCTCTCCACAGCTCTTCATCGATGAAACCGATCAGATAGTTCTCGAATTCCGGGGGCTTGAGCACATGAAATACCGTTAGATCGGCATCGTAGTGACGGGCGATGCTTGCGGCATAGGGAAATGCGGCCCGACCTGCCTCGGAAAGATCCGTCGCATAGAGTATTTTCCGGTATTCGATTCTTGGGATCCGCATCTCGTAATTTTTCCTTATTTCACCCTTTGGATTATAACCGTTTACGAGATCATAGAGACGTTTAACCGCGGATTAACGCGGATGTTGTTATGACTTTGATACATGAAGGAGATCGGGCAGCCAATCAGCTTCAGTGCTCAATAGTAGAGTTCAAATGGTTTGTGTTATCAAATCAATCCGCGTTAATCCGCGGCCATTGTTTGTTTGTCAAAGCCTACCCGTAATTTATCAGTTGCCAGCCGGCTTCCATAGACGTTTGATCCAGATTCCACTGAGGAGCCAGGAGTAGGCCCAGGTACCGAATATGATCAGGATAAAGGCCTTGACGATATCCATGGCTGAACCATTCAGGGAGAAGGCAGGGACATAGCCAAAGAGAAACGGACCAAGGTAGAGAAACTTGGCGAATTTGAACGCGGAAAACGCCGTGCGCCACATATTCGCCTTGGCGATGGTGGCTCCCGCAAAGGCGGCAATGCAGACCGGTGGCGTGATATTGGAATCCTGAGAGAGCCAGTAAACGATCATATGGGCGGCGATCACATTGACGCCCAGGTGGGTCAATGCCGGCACGGCTACCACCGCAGTAATCAGATAGGCCGCCGTGACCGGCACACCCATGCCAAGGATCAATGATGCCAGGGCAATGAGCAGGATGGTCAGAGCCAGTGAGCCGTCCGCCAGTTCGATAACGATATCCGCAAAGGTAAGCACCAGACCACTGAAGGTGAGCACACCAATGATGATGCCGATGACACCCACCGTGGCGCCAATCTTCAGGCTGGAGGCGGCGCCCTCCCGGGCAGCCCCGATGAATTCCATGGGACCGATGCGGGTCTCCGGGCGGAACCAGCTGATCACGATGCATGAAACGATACCCAGAATTGCGGAGTATCCCGGCGAAAACCCGTAGAGCATGAAGATGGTGATGACCACCAGCGGGGTGATATAGAACCACTCCTTTTTCAGGATCTCCATGGCGCTGAACGGGGTCCGCTCCCCGACGAGGTTATCCTTTTTCGCCTCGTAGTGGACCATTACGAAGACACTGAAAAAATACATCATGGCAGGAAAAAGCGCGACCAGCATAATCTGTGAATAAGGCACACCGGTCAGCTCCGCCATGATGAATCCTCCGGCACCCATGATCGGCGGCATAAACATGCCACCGATGGAGGCTGCCGGCTCGATGCCGCCGGCAATGTGCGGCTTGAAACCGGCTTTTTTCATCATGGGAATGGTGAAGGCGCCGGTAGAGACGACGTTAGCAATGGCACTTCCCGAGATGGAGCCGAAAAGCCCGGAGGCAATCACAGCGACCTTACCGGGACCGCCGACCTTGTGACCCACCGCCGCCAACGGAAAATCGACAAAAAATTTCTGGGCACCGCAGGCTTTGAGGAAGGCGCCAAAAAAGACAAACAACAGAATGTATGTGGCCAATACATTGGCCATGATGCCGAACACACCATCACTCTTGAAGAAGATGGAGGTGCAGAGTTCAGGAAAACTCTCACCCGCATGGGAAATCAGATCCGGCATGGAATCGCCGTAGACCCCATACAGCAGCATCACCGCACCAATGACGACAAAGATGCTGCCAACAACCCGGCGGGCCAGTTCTACACCGATCAGTACACCGACTACGGCAATCGCCATGTCGATATCGGTCTCCGCCCCGGTCCGGTAGTTGATCGCCTCGAAGTTGAACATCCAATAGCCAATAGTGGCAACGGAGAGCAGGATGAGAATATAGTCGACCACCCGCATGAAGGCTGACTTGGAGCGGTAGATTAAAAATACCAGCACATAGGTGGCGATTACGTAGATGCCACGGTGAAACTGGGTGGCAACGGGGGCGATGACCGCGGAGTAAGAGTAAAAAAACAGCAGGGCTACGGCACTGACATCGAAAAAGATCTTTTCAATCTTATGCAGTTTTTCATACATACCGAATTCCTGGTAGCTGCCAATGCACTGGCTGGACCGGACATACAATCTCCCAAAAAAGGGTGCCGCAGTGTCACTTTTACGACACCCTTCCAGGGAGAAGGCAGCTACTTCTTTTTTAACCGTTTACGCGTAAGCACCCAGTTAAACCCATACCCCAATGGTGAGAGAGGCCCTGCTTCCCCCTGATGGGGGCGTCTGAGGCATGGTCCCTCCCGGCATCCTGCCTCCCGGGACATTGGCACGTCCCTGTGCGGCAGATGCCGAAGTCAAGCCCCCATGGATGGGTTCACGGCGTCCCCCAACAGGGGGCACCAGACCCGCCAGCGGGATTAACTTGGCGCTTACCTTGAAATATACTTTTTGAGCGCCGAAGCTGATCAGCTGTTCAACCTCCACTCCAGTATTCTTCTGGTGTATCAAAGACATAACAACATCCGTGTGTAATCCGCGTCAATCCGTGACTATTTGTTGTTCGTGAACGCATAACTTCTTTTTCCAGCGTCCGGGGTTATTTCAGAATACCCTTCTCTTTCCAGAATTTAGCCGCGCCGGGATGCAAAGGGGTAACGACACCATCGACACCGGCTGCGATGCTCATCGCCTTGAAGGTTTTTTTCTGGCCTCTCATGTGAGCCAGGCCTTCTTCGGTGTAGATGACAGAGAGCAGCTTGTAGACAACGTCATCCGGCACATTCTTGTTGGCCACCCAAAGTGCCGAGTCCTGAAAAGAGGGCACCGTCTGTTCGACACCCTTGTAGGTACCGCCAGGTACGCTCAGCTTGGAGAAATAGGGATATTTATCGTAGAAGCCGGAGGCCGTAGCGTCGGCATCCACATCGATCAGATCGATGTCATTGGTCTGGGCCGCCATGATGACCGCGCCAGAGGGAAAGGCGGTGAACAGCCAGAAGGCGTCGAGCTGATTGTTACCGAAGGCAGCAGCCGCATCATTGTAGCCCATGGCATTACGCTCGATCTTGTCCCACACACCCATGTGTGTGAAGAACATCTCGCAGTTGGCAAAGGCGCCAGATCCGGCATTGCCCACGCCCACCTTCTTCCCGACCAGATCCTTGACGGATTTGATGCCGGAGCCCTTGCGGGTAACCAGCTGTGCCGGCGCCCCGTAAAGGAAACTGACCGCCATCACATCTTGGTATTTTTTGGGGTCGTTCTTCATCTGACCGTTCCGCCCAAGATAGACATGGCCCGAATAGACCACACCAAAATCTGACCGTCCGGAATTCACCTTACGCAGATTTTCCACCGATCCGGCAGAAGACTGAGCCTTGACCGTGAATCCCTCGATCGCCTTGACCGGTTTATAAGTCTGAATGGCATTCGCAACCACCTGAAAGGTCCCACCCGCCGGGCCACCGCCAAATACGATTCGATCCTTGGCCTGGGCCTGTCCCGCCAGGACCAGATTCATCGCCAGCAGCAGGCAGAAAGATGCCACAATAAACAGTGTTCTTCTCATGTTTTCACTCCTCTATAGGATTTGGACTTTGCTGTGCACGCAGGAAATTAAGCTACGCCTGGCATCGGCTGTTGTCAATTTACCCGCTGCTACAAACCGATTTGAAGAGATTCCCTAAGGATTTAGGGCCGTCTGCGTCATGGAGCGGACATGGATGTATTCACAGCGTGTCCTGAGGGGCAGTAACCGTAACTTCTCAATAACTCCAGGCAGGAATTTCAAATGTAGGGTGTATCAAGCGGAGCGGATACACCAGGCTACGGAGCGTTGGGATCCGTCGCTACGCTCCTTGATCCACCCTACCCGTTTGCCCTGGGTTATTGAGAAGTTACCTCCAGTGCGCCCGCAGCCATTGATTGAACTCCGTGGCCGGGAGCGGGCGGCTGAACAGATAGCCCTGAGCGAGATGACAACCATCCACTCGCAGCCGGTTCATCTGCTCCTCCGCCTCGACTCCCTCGGCTATCACCTCCAGCCCCAGCCCACGGCCCATGGCGATGATAGTCCTCACCAGCACCGCATTCTCCTTGTCCGTGATCATATCGCCCACGAAGCTGCGGTCGATCTTCACCGTGTCGATAGGAAACCGTTTAAGATAGCTGAGTGCCGAGTAACCAGTACCGAAATCATCCACAGAGAGACGCACGTTCAGACGATCCAGCTGATCCAGCTCGAAGAGAATTGAACTATCGTCCGCCAGCAGAATGCGCTCTGTGATCTCCAGCTCCAGCTTTTCTGCCGGAAATCCATACCGCTCCAGGACGCGTGAGACATTCTGACAAAATCCGCCCTGCATGAGCTGGCGGGGAGATATGTTCACCGCCATGCGTAGCGGCTCACCGATCACGAATTCCCACTGCCGGGCCTGATCGATGGCACTGTCCAATACCCAGTCGCCGATCTCGTTTATCAGACCGGTTGACTCCGCGAGGGGTATAAACTCTTCCGGGGAGACATCGCCAAACAGCGGATCGGACCAGCGCAACAGCGCCTCCGCGCCCACCGGTCGCCCATCTCCGGTGGCGACCAGCGGTTGGTAGACCAGGGACAGCTCTTTCCGCTTGAGCGCATAACGCAGCCGATTCTCCAGGGCCAGTCGGCGCTCTGCCTGCTTGTTAAGTTTCTGAGAGAAAAAGCGATAACCATTCTTGCCTGCATGCTTGGTCAGGTACATGGCCGCCTCTGCATTCTTCAGCAGTTCCGGGGGGCTGGTGCCATCAAGCGGCGCCTGGGCTATCCCCACACTGACAGTGACCACCACTTCACGACCGGCGACCTGAAAAGGTGTGGAAAAACCGGCGAGTATCCGTTCCGCCAACTCCTCCACCTGAGTAACATCACTGACATGCGGGAGAATGATAAAAAACTCGTCACCACCAAAGCGGGCTACTGTATCCTCCTCCCCCACAAGGCCCTGAAAACGGCTTGCGGCCATCTTCAACACCCAGTCTCCCAGCTCATGGCCGAAGGTTTCATTGATCTTCTTGAAATTATCCAGATCCGCGAACAGGGCAGCCACCCCCCCATGATGCCGATGAACCCCTGCCAGTGCCTGACCCAGCCGGTCCAACAACAGGATCCGATTGGGGAGTCCGGTAACCTCGTCATAGTTTGCCTGCCGCAGCAGCTGCTCCTCATACTCCCGGCGGCGGGTTATATCCTCCTTGATAGCGATAAAATGGCTGATTCGGCCATCGTCGTCACGGAGCGGGGAGATCACCACCGATTCCCAGTAGGAGGAGCCGTTCTTCTTCATATTGCAGAGCTCACCCCGCCACTCGTTACCGGCGCTGATCTGACGCCACAGCTCCGCATAGACCTCTGGTTCCATACGGCCCGACTGCAGGATACTGATGTTCTTTCCCAGCACCGCTTCCCGGTTGTAACCCGTCACCTTCTCAAATGCGGCATTGACGTATTCGATGGCGCCCTCCATATCCGTAATCACAACACTCACCGGGCTCTGCTCCACCGCCCGGGAGAACTTCTGCAGTGCCTGTTCCACCTGCTTACGCTCCACCACCTCCTCACTCAACTTCCGGGTCTTATTACGGATCAGAAACCGCATCAGCAGAATGATGGCAAGCAGCAGCAGCAGAAATCCAACGCCCCCCGGCACTGCCCATTTGAACCAGTGCGGGTAATCCACCATCATCTCCTGCCCCAGCCACTTCTCCAGCAGCCGGTAGTAGGCTGAATTCTGATCCTTCTTCATCCGAATCAGTTCGACGTCGGTCTGTTCGAGCAGTGCTTTGGATCGCTCAGTGCCCCGGGACACCCCCACCATCACTTCGATCGGATTGAACATCACCTGGGTGCCGGACAGACCAAGCTTTCTCGCCTTCCATCCTCCATATGTTCTATTGAGCAGTCCTGCCGCCACCTTCCCATCGGCCACGGCCCGCGCTACCTCCGCATAACTCTCCAGCTCGATGAAGCGAGTCTGGACACCAAAGCTCTCACACATCTTTTGGAAAGTCCGATAATGGATATCCTCTTTGAGCACGGCGATCGGCTCACCTTCCAGATCAAGGATCCCCTCCAGTGACGACGCCTCTCTGACATAGAGGCGACCCCAGTTGAGGAGTAGTGATTGCTCGTTGAACACCAGGGCACTGGCTCGTTTATCACCCATGGCGATAGGGGAGAGGAGTTCCAGTTTGCCCTGTCTCATCTGCTCCATGCACACCGGGAAGCTGCAGGGCACGAATTCAAGTACCCAACCATTTCGCTTAGCGAGATCCCGCATCAGGTCGATGACGAAACCCTGGGGATCCCCCTGCTCATCCAGGAAGGAGAGCGGTGGGTTATTGTAGACCCCCAGGCGAACCGGCTCGGAGGCGATGCCGCTGTTCGGAAGGAACCCGAGCAGCAGCCACAACAGTATCAGCACAGGCAGACCGATCCGTATTCGGGCAAGCACCCGGCCACAGCCGTGTCGATAAGGAGAACTACGCCGACCACGCTTGGTACGGCCCCCTGAAGCAGCTGCATTGAAATTCACTAAGGTGTCTCCCCGATCATTACCCCGAAACTCATGCCGGAGAGGTGGGTCCATCGCGTGAGTTTGAGGGTACCAGCATAAAATATTTTTATTGAAGTTGTCGGCTCTAAAAATCACCCATCCAACAAACCGACCTGGCAGTATATCGGCACCGATCAAACCGGCTTGAGCAACTGCAGCGACAACCGGAAGGATTCGGCCAATTTGCTGAATTAATCCCCATTCCAGCCGCTATTGGGATCGAACAGGGGTGAAATCAGGAGAGAGCGCATTGGACAGACGTGTAGCAGAAGCATCCGCACTCAGAGAGCTGTTTCACCACCAGTGGTTGTATCTGAGAAGATTGATCAGGCGGCACGAGCTGGATCGCCGACGATGGAAACGGGAACAACAGCAATTGTGTGAGGCGGTCGAAACTATCGTGGGCGGCACTGACTGCCGGATGCGTGGCATCCACCATTACCAGAAACGCCTGCGGAACAGCGCCCGGGGCCTGATTAACTACATTGGGCATATCATTTCCGAGCTACCCCCGGCCCTGGATCTCGGTCATAGCCGATTCAACACGGGCCCGGTAACCAGCACTGTTTTTCGGAATCACCGGCAGATCGCCACCCTGTTTTCCCAAAGCCGCCCTATCCAGACCTTTTTTCAGGAACCGGAAAATCAGCATAGAAAAGAGGTTTATGCCCTGCTGTTTCTATCCCACAGAGAGAAAAGCATTCTCGGCTCAGAACTCCGGGGTGAACTCATCCTGCGCGAAGTGAGGCAGACCCAGGTGGTATTCGGGGGTTACCAGCTGCAGGCCCCGTCCATATCCGAAACTCAGGTCAGAAATGCCCTCAAACGAAGCCTATTCGAGAGCAGCGTCGAATATCTCCAGGGATACATGGCGCGTATGCGCCATGGACTGCTGGACGAGAGTGAGCGGGAGGAGTTACCGGAACAGGGAGTGGGGGTGGACAACCCGGAGACCTATCTCCGGGTATTGGAGTGGCTGCTGAGTCTGCCGCTGGACCTGATAAAGGTCCAAAGTAACCTGGTACGGATTGATGACATGGGTATCGTGCTTCCCGCTACGAGCAGTGTAACGGTCAGAGAAGTGGAGCTGAAGGAGGTTGAAGTCGGTAACTCCCCTGCCCGGGTGATCGCTATCGTGCGCTATCCCCGGGATGAAATCATCCCGGCGACAGAACTATCATACGTAACAACCACAAACGACGCGGCCCGTATGTCATCGCCATCCCCCGTGACCTGACCCGGAACCTCGATATCTGTATGAACCGTATCAGCCCTGCCGGACTTTGCGCAAACGGTCGATTGCCCGCAGCTGAGCCACTGCCTCTGACAGCTCGGCCTGTGCCTTGGCATACTCGAAATCCGCCTGCTGTCCTGACAGCGTCTCTTCTGCCCGCCGCTTCACCTCCACAGCGGCCGCTTCATCCAGATCGGCGGCCCGCACGGCGGTATCCGCCAACACCGTGACCAGATGAGGCTGCACCTCCAGGATCCCGCCCGAGATGTAAAAGCTCTTGATCACGCCGGAGCCCTCATCGACTCTCACCTCACCCGGCCTCAGCTGGGCCAGCAACGGGGCGTGCCTGGGTGCAATACCCAGCTCACCCTGAACGCTGGAAGCATAAGCCATCTCCGCCAGGCCAGAGTAAATTTCTCCCTCAGCACTGACTATATCCACGTGGATCGTCATAGCCATCTATATTTCCTCTGAAGCCGATTAAGCGGCAGCGCCGCGTTCGGCCGCCTCTTCGATGCTGCCCACCATATAGAACGCCTGTTCCGGCAGATGGTCATACTCACCTGCCATGATCGCCTTGAAACCGGCAATAGTCTCACTCAGGGAGACATATTTACCCGGCGATCCGGTAAACACCTCGGCCACGAAGAAAGGCTGTGACAGAAAGCGTTGAACCTTACGTGCCCGGGCGACCGCCAGCTTGTCGTCTTCAGAGAGCTCATCCATACCCAGGATAGCGATGATATCCTTTAACTCCTTGTAGCGCTGCAGGGTACCCTGCACCGAACGGGCCACGTCATAATGCTCCTGGCCCACCACGTTGGGGTCGAGGATGCGGCTGGTGGAGTCCAGCGGGTCCACGGCCGGGTAGATGCCCAACTCAGCGATCTGGCGGGAGAGCACCATGGTTGCATCGAGATGCGCAAAAGTGGTGGCAGGTGAGGGGTCGGTCAGATCGTCTGCCGGCACGTAGACCGCCTGCAACGAGGTGATAGAGCCGGTCTTGGTGGAGGTGATACGCTCCTGCAGCAGACCCATCTCTTCCGCCAGCGTGGGCTGGTAACCCACCGCCGAAGGCATCCGGCCCAGCAGGGCTGAGACCTCAGTCCCGGCCAGGGTGTAGCGGTAGATGTTATCCACGAACAGCATTACGTCCCGCCCTTCATCGCGAAAATGCTCGGCAATGGTCAGGCCGCTCAGAGCCACGCGCAGGCGGTTACCCGGGGGCTCGTTCATCTGACCGTAGACCAGAGCTACCTTGTCGAGGACACTACCTTCCTTCATCTCGTAGTAGAAATCGTTGCCTTCACGCGTCCGCTCACCGACACCGGCGAACACCGAGAAACCGGCGCGCTCCACCGCGATGTTGCGGATCAGCTCCATCAGTGTCACTGTCTTGCCCACCCCGGCGCCACCGAACAGGCCGATCTTACCGCCCTTGGCGATCGGCATGATCAGATCGATCACCTTGATGCCGGTCTCCAGCACATCCGTGCTGCTCGCCTGCTCCTCGAAGGTCGGGGGTGCGCGGTGAATCGGCATCCGTTTCTCCGCGTCCACCGGGCCGGCATTATCCACCGGCTCACCCAGCACATCCATGATGCGCCCCAAGGTCCCCTCACCCACGGGCACCGATATCGGGGCACCGGTACCGGTCACTTCGAGGCCCCGTTTGAGGCCATCGGTCGAGCCCATGGCGATACAGCGGGCCACACCGTCACCCAACTGCTGCTCAACCTCCATCGTCAGCCCGGCTTCTTCGATCCTGAGCGCGTCATAGATCTTGGGCATATCCCCCATGGGGAACTGGACGTCCACCACGGCGCCAATGATTTCCACCACTTTACCCGAACTCATTTCTGGTTCCTCGTCATTTCAAAATTACCCTGCGGGCCGCCCCTGGCCAGGAGAGGCAGTGCGCAAAAGATAGGTGATCAAACTGCTGCCGCACCACTGACGATCTCGGTGATCTCCTGGGTGATCGCCGCCTGGCGCGCCTTGTTGTAGATCAGTTGCAATGCGTCGATAAGCCCGCCGGCAGTATCCGTCGCCGACTTCATGGAGACCATGCGCGCCGACTGCTCGCAGGCACCGTTCTCGACCACCGACTGGTAGACCAGCGCCTCGATGTACCGGGTCAGCAGGGTATCCAGTACCTCTTTGGAGTCCGGCTCATAAATGTAGTCCCAGTGGTGCTTCAGTTTCTCGTCCTGGTCTCCGGTTATCGGCACCAGCTGCCCCACCGTGGGGGTCTGGGTCATGCTGTTCACGAACCGATTGTAGGCCACGTAGATCCGGTCGATCTCGCCGCTTTCAAAGGCGTTCAGCATCACCTTGACTGTCCCGATCAGGTCCTCGATGTGGGGGGCATCGCCCAGTTGGGTCGCATGCGCCACCACCCGCCCGCCAAAACGTCGGAAGAAACCCAGCGCCTTGGTGCCGATGGTGCAAAAATCGACTTCGTGACCCTGATCGTGATGTGCTTTGAATTCCTTCATCAGGTGCCTGAACAGGTTACCGTTCAGGCCGCCGCAGAGCCCCCGATCTGAGGAGATGATGATATAACCGACCCGTTGTATCTCCCGCTCCCGCATGATCGCAGCCCGATACTCCGGATGGGCCAGCTGTAGATGACCAATGACACTGCGCATCTTTTCCGCGTAGGGCCGGGTGGCGAGCATCCGTTCCTGCGCCTTGCGCATCTTGGCTGCGGCCACCATCTCCATCGCCGAGGTGATCTTCTGTGTCTTCTTGATACTGGCGATCTGGGTCCGGATCTCTTTTGCGCCTGCCATGAATTAACCCTTTCTAGTTGCGTCCGATGATACCGTTACCAGGTGTTGTTGGCCTTGAAATCCTTGATCGCCTCGTGCAGTGCCTGTTCGATCTCATCGTTGTAGTCTCCGCTCTCATTGATGCGATCCAACAGGTCCTGCTGGCTGCTTGCCATGTATCCCTGGAGCGCTGATTCGAAGTCAACCACCTTCTTGCTCTCCACATCATCCAGGTAGCCCTGGTTTGCTGCGAACAGGGAGGTAGCCATGGCGGCAACACTCATTGGCGCGTACTGCCCCTGCTTCATCAGTTCGGTGACCCGCTCGCCACGCTCCAGCTGTTTGCGGGTCGCTTCGTCCAGGTCCGAGGCGAACTGGGAGAAGGCCGCCAGCTCACGATACTGGGCCAGCGCCAGGCGCACACCACCACCCAGCTTCTTGATTATCTTGGTCTGGGCGGCTCCACCGACCCGGGAGACCGACAGGCCCGCATTGATGGCCGGGCGGATACCCGCGTTGAACAGATCCGACTCGAGGAAGATCTGGCCGTCGGTGATGGAGATCACGTTGGTGGGCACGAAGGCGGAGACATCACCCCCCTGGGTCTCGATGATCGGCAGGGCGGTCAACGAACCGGTCTTGCCTTTCACCGCGCCGTTGGTCGCATCCTCAACGAACACCTCGTTCACTCGGGCGGCACGCTCCAGCAACCGGGAGTGCAGGTAGAAGACGTCGCCGGGATAAGCCTCACGGCCCGGGGGACGGCGCAACAACAGTGAGACCTGACGATAGGCCCAGGCCTGCTTGGTCAGGTCATCGTAGATGATCAGGGCATCTTCACCCCGGTCGCGAAAGTACTCACCCATGGTGCAGCCGGCATAAGGGGCGAGAAACTGCAGTGCCGCGGAGTCGGCCGCTGCGGCCGCCACGATGATCGTGTGCTCCATGGCGTCGTGCTCCTCCAGCTTGCGCATCACCTGCGCAATCGAAGAGTTTTTCTGGCCGATTGCCACATAGATGCACTTCACCCCGGTGCCTTTCTGGCTGATGATGGCATCCACCGCGATGGCAGTCTTTCCAGTCTGCCGATCACCGATGATCAGTTCCCGCTGGCCGCGACCGATAGGCACCATGGCATCGATCGCCTTGAGACCGGTCTGCATCGGCTGGTCGACCGATTTGCGGGTGATGACACCGGGCGCTACTTTCTCCAGGGGTGAGGTCTCGCTAGTCTCAATCGGGCCCTTCCCGTCCAACGGGTTGCCGAGGGTATCCACCACCCGGCCCAGCAGTGCCTCACCCACCGGCACCTCCAGCACGTGCCCGGTGCACTTCACCGGCTCGCCCTCGCTCAGATGCTTGTAGTCTCCCATCACCACCGCACCGACGAAGTCGCGCTCCAAGTTCAGGGCCAGCCCGAAGGTGTTACCGGGAAATTCCAGCATCTCGTAGGACATTGCGTCCTCCAGCCCGTAGATGCGGGCGATGCCGTCCATCAGGCTGATGATCGTGCCTTCGTTGCGGGCCTCGGTCTTGAGATCGAAATTCTCGATCTTGCTCTTGATCAGTTCGCTGATCTCGGATGGATTGAGTTGCATATCGGCTTCTCGGTTAGATTTCTAATTCGTTTGCAAGTCGTTGCAGTTTGCCCCGCACGGAGCCGTCGATCACCAGATCGCCGGCCCGGATGACAACGCCGCCGATCAATTCGGGGGTTTTTTCGCTGCTGATAATGATCTCCCGTCCCAGCCGCGCCTTCAATGCGGCGGCAATCTGTTTTTCCTGGGCCGGTTTAATGGCGTAGGCAGAGTACATCTCGACCTTCAGAATCTGCTGCTCTTCCGCCTTCAGTTGTTCGTAGAGTTCGACGATCTCCGGCAGCACGCCCAGCCGGTCATTCGCCACCAGCAGGCGGACCAGATTACGTCCCTCGTCATCCAGCGGTTCCCCTCCCAGATCCAGCAGCAGCTTCTCCAGATCGGAGCGTGCGAACAGCGGATCCCGTATCAGGAGGGCCATGGAGGGCTCTTTCACCACTTCTGCTAGAAAAGCGAGCATCTCAGACCAGTGGTCAAAACTGTCCGTCCTCCTGGCGCATTCGGCAATTGCCTCCGCATAGGGCCGAGCGACTGTTTTAGCTTCTACCGCCATGGGGGTCCTTTATATCTCCTTGGCCAGAGAATCGACGATCTCCTGGTGGGCAGCGGCGTTGATCTCCTTGTGGAGTATCTTCTCCGCCCCGATGATCGCCAGTTCGGCTACCTTCCCTCGCAGTTGCTCACGGGCACGATTGGTCTCCTGCTCGATCTCGGCCCGGGCCGCCGTCAGCAGGCGCTCACCCTCGCCATGGGCATCGGTCTTGGCTTCGTCCACGATCTCAGCAGCCCGCTTCTTAGCCTGTGCCACGATATCCCCGGCCTGGGCCTTGGCATCGTGCAGCACCTCTTTTACCCGATCTTTGGCCAGTTCCCGCTCATGCTTGCCCTGTTCTGCCGCGGCCAGACCGTCCGCGATACCCTTACTGCGCTCTTCGAGAGCGCCCATGATCGGGGTCCAGACGAATTTCATCGTGAACCACACGAACACCACGAAGGAGAGCAGCTGACCGATAAGTGTCAGATTGATGTTCATCCTGGAAATACCCCGTTTTCAGACGAGATGCTAGTCGTTGCGACCATCACCTGGATCAGCCGGCAACGGCAAACAGAATATACATGGCCAGGCCCACCGCGATCATGGGCACGGCGTCGACCAGGCCCATGACGATGAAGAACTGGGTACGCAGCATCGGGATCAGTTCCGGCTGGCGGGCAGCACCCTCCAGGAAGCGGCCACCGAGAACGCCGATACCCACGGCGGCGCCCAGAGCACCCAGCCCCATCATGATTGCGCCGGCAATGTACATCAGTGCTTGTTCCATTTTGGTCTCCCATTTGAATTGGTGCGTTGGTTGAGTTCGAAAAACATAGAGATCAGTGCTCGTTGTGCGCCATATCCAGGTAGACGATGGTCAGCACCATGAAGATGAACGCCTGCAGCGTAATGATAAGGATATGGAAGATCGCCCAGCCCAGTTGCAGTAAGCCGCCGAACACGCCCGTGACGGCCCCGGCACTGTACATGATGGCGATCAGGATGAAGATCATCTCACCGGCATACATGTTACCAAACAATCGCAGTGAGTGAGAGAGCGGCTTGGCGACCAGGCTGACGAGTTCCAGGGCCAGGTTGACAGGGATGAATGCGACTTTCACCAGCGGGTTGTCGGAGCTGAAAGGCTGCAGGGTGAGTTCCCCGACGAAACCGCCGACCCCTTTGATCTTGATACTGTAGTAGAACACCAGGACGAAGACCCCGATGGCCATGCCGAAGGTGGCATTGGGATCGGTGGTGGACACCACCTTCATGAAGGGTATCCCGAGCAGGCGGGCCAGCGACGGGATCAGGTCCACCGGCAACAGGTCCATGAGGTTCATCAGGAATATCCAGCAGAACAGGGTCAGCGCCAGTGGGGCAACCATCGCGTTGCGGCCGGTGAAGGAGGCATGCACGTTGTCGTCGATGAACTCCACGATCCACTCGGCAAAGTTCTGCATGCCGTCGGGGATGCCGGTGGTGACCGAATCGGCAACTTTCTTGAAAAAGTACAGGAACAGGACACCCATCAGGATGGACCAGAACATGGTGTCCACGTTGATGCTCCAGAACCCCATCTCCTTGGCCTGGGCCATGTCATGGGCAAAGCCCCAGGAACCGTCTGGCAGCTGACCATAAGTGAGGTTGGTCAGGTGATGTCTGATGTATTCGCTGGAGGTCAGGGTATCGGCAGCCATTTCTTGTTCACACCCAGTGGGCTTCTATCCATCCATTAATTGAGTAACCACTATCGGTACCAGTTGCACCAGCATGAAGGTGCCAAACAGCGCAACCGCACTCAGGGGCCTCATCCAAATCATCGTCACGGCAAACATAAACCCGACGAGCAGCAGCTTCTGAAACTCTGCACCGTACAACCGACCCAGCAACCGTTCTGGCTGTTGCGCCCGGTACCCGGAAAAGACCCGTAGCGCGAACCACGCGTTGGCCAGGGTTGCGATCGCCCCACCTGCCAGGCTCGACAAGGCGTGAACGTAGCCGAGAAGTAACAGTAATAACGCCGCAGCGAGAGTCGCAGCCAGTTGTGCAACAACGATTCTTTTGGCGCGGCGCCTGTCGGCCAGATGCATACCGACTTTGTTCCCGTTGATCTTGAAACTCGAGTGCCGTGCCCATCAAGAAGTCAGAGTATAATGGCATTGAAATGTAAGGTCAAAGCATAGGCTAATAAAAATGCTTATGACCGCGTTAAGCCTTATAAATGACCTGGAATCGTTCCAGATTCGATATTTCCGGAACCGTCTGTTTGTAGCCGTTCGCGTGATCATTATTCAGCCGCGGCTGTTTCGTGAGCGCATACCTTTTTGATTATTTGATGTGGTCGATGATACCTTCCAGCTCATCCAGGCTGTTATAGCTGATCACCAGTTTTCCCTTCCCGGCGGCACCCTGCTGGACCTTCACCCGGGCACCCAGTTTATCCGTCAACCCGTTCTCCAGCTTGCGGATGTTCGGGTCTTCCCGGGCCGGCACCCGGCCCTTACTGGCCGCTGGCCCCTCACCCTGCAGTCGCCGCACCAGCTTCTCTGTCTCCCGAACCGAGAGTCCCTGGGCCACCACCAGCCGTGCGGTGTCCGTCTGGGCCTGCTCCTTGAGGCCGAGCAGGGCGCGGGCATGCCCCATCTCCAGCCGCCGTTCCTGGATAAAGGTCTTGACCTCCTCATTGAGGTCCAGCAGACGCAGCAGGTTGGTGACAGATGTGCGTGACTTGCCCACCGCCTGGGCGATCTGCTGATGAGTCAGTTCAAACTCATTGAGCAGACGGTGCAGCGCCGTGGCCTCTTCCAACGGGTTGAGATCGTCCCGCTGGATATTTTCGATCAGGCCCATGGCCATGGCGGTGTGATCGGGTACGTCCCGTATCACCACCGGAATTTCGCTCAACCCCACCTGCTGGGCCGCCCGCCAGCGCCGCTCCCCGGCAATGATCTCGTAACGATCCCCCCCCACCGGCCGCACCACGATTGGCTGCACCACACCCTGGGCAACAATGGAATCCGCCAGCTCCTGCAGGCTGTCGGGGTTGAAATCGCGTCGCGGCTGATAACGCCCCCGCTGGATCAGGTCGAGCGGGAGCATACACATACCTGATTCACGGGCCTGGTTCCTGACCTCCCCTTTCTCCCGCTCAGGGGCAGAACCCAACAGGGCGTCGAGACCTCGTCCAAGACCGCGTTTCATTGCTGCCATTTCGTTTTATGCTCAGGCGCTGGCGCCCGATTCCAAGTCATTTCGTTGATTTTGCCGGCGCATGAACTCACCCGCCAGGGCCAGATATGAGAGCGCGCCACGGGAGGATTTATCATACAGCAAGATTGGCAGACCATGGCTTGGTGCCTCAGCCAGCCGCACGTTGCGCGGAATCAGAGTGCGAAATACCTTATCGGAGAAGTGCTGGATCAGCTGGGCCGATACCTCGTTGGTGAGGCGGTTTCTCGGGTCGTACATGGTACGCAGTATCCCCTCTATCTCCAGCCCGCTGTTACGGGTGCTCTGAATCTGGCGGATGGTGCCGATCAATGCCGACAGCCCTTCCAAGGCGTAGTATTCACACTGAATCGGGATCAGTACCCCATCAGCAGCCACCAGGGCATTCACCGTCAACATGTTGAGGGAGGGTGGGCAATCGATGATGATGAAGTCATAGCGCCCCTTCGCCCCGGCCATCGCCAGGCCCAGCCGCTTTTCCCGGAGGGTCGCGGTCATCAGCGCCACTTCTGCCACTGTCAGGTCCGCATTCGCCGGCAACACGTCAAAACCGGCCTCCGGTGCCCGCACTACCACCTCTGACAGCGTGGCCTCACCCAGCAGCACGTCGCAACTGGAGCGCTCCAGTTGGTGCTTGTCCACTCCACAGCCCATAGTGGCATTACCCTGCGGATCCAGGTCTGCCAGCAGTACCTTCTTACGCAGGGAGGAGAGGGAAGCGGCCAGATTGACCGCAGTAGTGGTCTTTCCAACCCCACCCTTTTGATTGGCGACACAGATAATTCGACCCATCGATTCAAAACTTCCGGTTGACGTGGGCGAGTGAGAATATCAGAAAGCGATAAGGGAGGGGTAATTCTGCGCGTGATTCAAAGGTGATCCGTAACTATCCAGCTTGGTCCATGGACCGTGGCAGCCATGGAAAGGGTTGAATAGTTACAGTGATCTTTGTTACGACGTATCGTAATACAGGACGTGCCAGGGCCGGTCAGCTCTTGAACAGGGCCTCTGCCGCCTCCAGCAGATCATCCCCGGCATCGTGGCCACCTCCCGTGCCGGGGTCCGTGGGCTCGAAGAAACTGCAGAAGTTGGCCCGCTCCTTCTCCAGCACGGGATCGGCCATCGGCTCCTCGCAATCGTTGGGCCGGCCCGGCGCAAACCAGCGGCAGTTGCGGCACACTCGGGTCGGCTTA
>JAUUYI010000138.1 GCA_030590525.1 Sedimenticola sp.
GGGTGATGTGCTGGTCCAGATTGAGCGGTGGGCGTATCCCTACTACGTTCGGCTGGATCGGCAGTTCCCGGCCGCTTCGCTCTACCAGAGTCGCCAGCATGATGGAGGCGGGTCGACCGTAGTCGAAAATCTCGTTCATCGCTGCCCGGATGGTTCGCCCGGTCTGCAGTACGTCGTCCACCAGGATGATGTGCCGGTCGTCCACCGGGAATGGGATATGCGAGGGCTTCACTTCTGGATTCATGCCGATGCGGGTGAAGTCGTCCCGGTAGAACGAGATATCCAGGGTACCCAGCGGGTCCGGGATCGCCAGTTGCCGATGCAGCCTTTGTGCCAGCCAGGCACCGCCGGTGTGGATGCCGATCATGGCCGGGTAATCGATCCGCTGGACCTCCAGGCGTGTCTTCAGTGCCTGGGACATATCCCGGATCAGTTGCTCGATGGCGTCGGCCTGCAGGTAGATTCTGTTAGTGCTCACTTAGCCAGGTTTCCAGTATGAGTTGGGCGGCGATGGCATCACGCTGCAGGTAGTCGTTCGAATTGGGCGCCTGCCGGCTGCGGGCCTCCATGGATGTCAGGCGCTCGTCCATCATATGCACCGGCAGTTGATAGCGCCCGTTCAACTGCCGTGCAAAGCGTCTGGCACGGTCCGAGATCTCGGTGTCACTGCCGTCCAGGTCACACGGTAACCCGACCACCAGCGCATCCGGCTGCCAGACTTCGATCAAACGGCCGATACCATCCCAGTCCGGCCGTTGCTGCAGTGCCCGCAAGGTTTCCAGCGGGGTGGCCGTGCCGGTTATGGTCTGTCCCACCGCCACACCGATTCTCACGGTGCCATAGTCGAAACCGAGCAGGGTTTCCATGCGCGCCGTTCAGGCGTGACCTGCCTCGCTGGATAACAGATTGAGATCGACTCCGAGCAGTTTTGCTGCTGCTTCCCAGCGTTGTTCCGCCGGGAGTTCGAAGATGATCTGTTCCGAGGCGGGTCCGCTGAGCCAGGCGTTGGCACTCAGTTCATCCTCCAGTTGTCCCCCGGCCCAACCTGCATATCCCAATGCGATGAAGACGTTTTCCGGACCTTCTCCGTGGGCAATGGCATCCAGCACGTCACGGGAGGTCGTGACACTGATCCGGGGGGTGATCTGCAGGGTCGAGGCCCACTCCTTTCCGCTGCTGTGTATCAAGAAGCCACGCTCGGTCTGCACCGGTCCACCCACATAGATCATGGGCCCCCCGTTTTCCAGATTGCTGGTGTCGATCTCCAGCTGTTTCAGGATGTCACCGAGATGGATCTCTGTGGGGCGATTCAGGATGATGCCCATGGCACCCGCTTCATTGTGCTCACAGATATATGTAACGGTATGGAAAAAATTACCGTCCCGCAGGCCAGGCATGGCGATCAGAAAGTGGTTGGTGAGGTTTGCTCCGCTGTTCATACCTCGGATTGTATCAGCGTGTCGGTTCATACTAAAGGAGCCTCTGATCAAGTCGTGAACTCGCATCTTGCGGCCAAAATGTCCGGGCTCTGCGTTGCAAATCTTCGCAATAGCCTGCTATTACGTGCGATTTGCGCCTTGATCCCGAACATTTTGTTCCACAATCTGCTTCGTCCAGACTTGATCAGAGGCTCCCTAACAGGTCGATGATTAACTACAAGCATCTGCATTACTTCTGGGCAGTGGCCAGGGAGGGTGGTGTCGCCCGGGCCAGTGAACGGCTGCATCTGACACCACAGACTATCAGCGGGCAGCTGAGCCTGCTGGAAGATTATCTGGGGACGGCTTTGTTCACCCGGGTCGGGCGCAACCTGGAACTCACCGAGAGCGGGCGACTGGTATTGAGCTATGCCGATGAGATCTTTTCGCTGGGCGGTGAGCTGGAAGAGGTGATACGTCAGTTGCCGGATGGCCGTCCCCAGCTGTTCAGGGTTGGGGTGGTCGATGTGGTGCCCAAGTCCATCGCCCATCGTATCCTTCAGCCTGCGCTGCAGATGCCGGAGCCGGTGCGCATGATCTGCCGCGAGGCCGGTCTCGATACACTGTTGGCGGAACTGGCCGTGCACCGCCTCGATCTGGTACTGGCCGACCGTCCTATCCCTCCTACGGTCAGTACGCGTGGCTTCAGTCACAAGCTCGGCGAGTGCGCGCTCAGCTTCTTTGCTACAGAGGCACTGGAAAAGAAGCTAAAGGGTGATTTTCCTCGCTGTCTGGATGGCGCACCGCTACTGTTTCCCAGCAGCGGTAATCAGCTGCGTTCCGGAATTGACCAGTGGCTGGACAGACATCGTATCCATCCGCGTATGATAGCCGAGTTTGATGACAGTGCACTGATGAAGGCTTTCGGGCAAGAAGGCGCTGGGATCTTTATTGTGCCCGCTGCTATCGAGGCGGAGGTGGAGCGGCAGTATCAGGTGAAGATAATTGGCCGGATCGATGAGGTGAAAGCGCGTTTCTACGCCATTTCCATCGAGCGAAGGGTCCTGCACCCTATCCTTTCAAACGTATTAAAGGCGGCTCGTGAGTCGCTGTTTGCTGAAAAATAGTCATGGGATGGATGATATGAATGAAGAAGTGAGTCGTGGCCCCAAAGGGAAAACAGGCGTATATCACGCCCTCTGGGAAAAGAGTTTCGATAAGATCCTCACGCCTTTTGAGGAGTTTATTCACCGCCAGACCACCAGTGGTTTACTGTTGATGGGTACGGCAATGCTCGCGTTGGTGCT
Organism: Sedimenticola sp.; assembly: GCA_030590525.1. Taxonomy (GTDB): domain Bacteria; phylum Pseudomonadota; class Gammaproteobacteria; order Chromatiales; family Chromatiaceae; genus JAUXBK01. The sequence continues at coordinate 2,726 of JAUUYI010000138.1, forward strand.
GGCCAATGGGCCATTGGCTTCCATCTACGAACATTTTTTGCATACCCCCCTCAGCCTCGGCATCGGTAGTTGGGCGCTGGAGATGACCCTGCACCATGCGATCAACGACGGGCTGATGGCGTTGTTTTTCTTCGTCGTCGGCCTGGAGCTGAAACGAGAAATTCTGGTGGGTGAACTGGCGGAACTACGCAATGCGGCGTTGCCGATCGGGGCGGCCATTGGCGGCATGGTGGTGCCTGCCTTGATCTATTTTGCCGTCAATCCGGATGGCGATGCCGCGCTTGGCTGGGGTATCCCCATGGCCACCGATATCGCCTTCGCCATCGGTGCCCTGGCATTGCTCGCGAGCCGAGTGCCAAAGGCCTTGATCACCTTTCTGGTAGCGCTGGCGATTGTGGATGATCTGGGCGCGGTGGTGGTGATTGCGGTCTTCTATACCGATACCATTGCGCTCGGCCCCCTGGTGGCAGCCGGCGGGCTTTTCACCTTGCTGCTGCTGTTCAATCTGATCGGTATCCGCAAAACAATGCCCTATTTTATTGTCGCGGTACTTCTCTGGTACGCCTTGCTGCAATCCGGTGTGCATGCAACGCTGGCAGGTGTTCTGGGTGCTCTCTCCGTGCCGGCCATTCCCCGATACAACCCGGAGCGTTTCAGTGCGCATGTCCGGGAGTTGATGCAGCGTTTTGACGCCAGTCACCAGCCCGGCAAGAGCATCATGACCAATGATGCCTTGCGCGCTGTGGTGCAGACTCTGGAAAATGGTGTACACAGCGTTGAAGCCCCGCTGCAACGACTGGAGCATGTCTGGCATATGCCGGTAGCCTACCTGGTCATTCCGATCTTCGCCCTGGCCAACGCCGGCATCCCGCTGGAATTTGATTCACTGGGCGAGGCCCTGACCCATCCTGTTCTGGTCGGTGTATCGCTGGGCCTGGTGCTGGGTAAGTTCCTTGGTATCACCGGATTCAGCTGGCTGTTGCTGAAAATGGGTGTGGCGGTGCTGCCGAAGGATACCCGGTTCACCCAGATTGCCGGTGTGTCGCTGCTGGCCGGGATCGGATTCACCATGTCCATCTTTGTCGCCCAACTCGGTTTCAGTGGGCGTGAAGATTTACTCTTGATGGCCAAAACGGGCATTCTTGCCGCCTCCCTGCTGGCGGGAGTGGCTGGTTTTATCTGGCTTTATGTGGTCAGTAAGCCAGTAGAGGTTGAGGATTAAACTGTGACCAGACAGGTGCCTCGACGCCCAAAAGCAGGAAGCTGCTATTTCGCGACTCATATGCTCGAAAATTTCGAATAGTTGACATATAAGATTCGACTTTTTGTGTTTTGGTGGAAGGGATAGAGTGAGCTTGTTGAGGCCTTTCTTTAAGAGCAGCTTTCCCGGTTTTCGCGAGCCCTTACCCGGCCAAGCGGAACCAGGGGTGGTGTGGGGGTGAATCCACAGAGCGCGTAACTGAATCATGACGCCCGTATTTAGCGATGTCTTTACTGAAATAGCGGTGTTGCTGCTGGTGGCCGCCGTCATCGGTGCCATCGGTGTGCGGATGCGGCAGCCGCTGATCGTCGCCTTTATCGCGGTAGGCGTCCTGGTGGGGCCATCGGCACTCGGCTGGGTGTCGGCAGACGACCAGGTCGATCTGCTGGCCAAACTGGGTATCGCGCTACTGTTGTTCGTGGTGGGGCTCAAGCTGGATCTGCACATCATCCTCACCATGGGGCCGGTGGCGCTGGCCACCGGGTTGGGGCAGGTCTTTTTTACCTCCGTGGTCGGCTACTTAATCGCCATTGCCCTGGGAATGACCCCGGTGACCGCCCTCTACGTGGCGGTGGCGCTGACCTTCTCCAGCACCATCATCATTATGGGCCTCATCACCCTGGTGGGGTTGATCACGATCAGCGCCTCCACTTACATGATTCTGTACTCCCACCCCCTCTACGAACGGATTTCCCCCTGGCTGGGTGTGTTCGAGCGTAAGCGAATGCATCGGAAAGAGGCTCAGGACCGGGTTTGGTGCGAGCGGTGAGGTAACCGGTAAGGATGATTTGGGATGCGGTAATCTTTAATTGATCATGTTGGATTGATTATGCGCACAGTTGATCGAAGGTGGCGTTTACAGTTCACACCCAGCGATTCTGTGATTATCCATTTGCGGAGCGGATTGTTACGTGCCGTTCTGTTTGCCCTGATGTGGTGGGTACTCACTGATGGCGCAGTGGATTCATGGCAGGTTGGTGCACCGGTGGTACTGTCCGCGACGCTCGCCAGCGTAGTGCTACTGCCCCCGTCTTCCTGCTCCTTGACGGGTGTCGTGCGTTTTGTCCCATTCTTTCTCTGGCGTTCTCTGTGCGGTGGAGTGGATGTGGCCAGGCGAGCGTTGCACCCACGGCTGCCGATATCGCCAGGGTTGTTTCACCATCGATGGCGCTTGCCGCCGGGCCTGCCCCGGGTGTTTATGGCGAATACGGTCAGTCTGCTGCCGGGTACATTGAGTGCCGGGGTGGATAAAGAGTATCTGCATATCCACGTTCTGGATCAGACTGGAAATTTTGCCTCAGAACTGCCGCTGATTGAGGCGCGTGTAGCGGAGCTGTTTGGACTGAATCTGGTCACTGATGAGTTGGGAGGGGGATAAGCATGCAGACCCTTTACCTCGGATTGGCGTTTTTTCTGCTGCTGAACCTCGGTGCCGGGATGTGGCGCGTGCTGCATGGTCCGACCGCCGCCGATCGTATGCTGGCCGCGCAGTTATTCGGTACCACCGCGGTGGCGGTGCTGTTGTTGCTGGCGCAGGCAACTGGAAAGGTCGCCCTGCGCGATGTGGCGCTGCTGTTTGCCCTGCTGGCCGCGGAGACGGCGGTGGCTTTCGTGCGCAGGGCCTGGTCGGACCAGGGGGCAGATCATGATCCCGAGTGATTACCTCTCCGCAGCACTACTGATCGCCGGGGCCGTTTTTTTTCTGGCCGGCACCGTGGGGCTGTTGCGATTTCCGGATGTCTATACCCGTCTGCATGCGCTGACCAAGGCCGACAACGTTGGTCTGGGGCTGCTGGTGGCTGGTCTCGCCCTGCAGGCGGAGTCCTGGGCTGTGGTGGGCAAGCTGCTGTTGATCTGGTTGCTGGTGCTGCTCGCGGGTGCCAGTGTCGCCCATCTGGTGGCCGTAGCGGCAAGGCATAGAGGCATCAAGCTGTGGAAGCGGTGACACTGTTGCAGTGGGCTTTCGATACCGTGCTGGGATTTGCCTTGTTATGGCTGGCCTGGCGGGTGCTGGCCAGCCCGGATCTGTTCCGAGCCATTGTGTTGTTCATCGCCTTCGGGCTTTTGATGGCACTGGCCTGGGTACGGCTCGATGCAACCGATGTCGCCCTGGCCGAGGCGGCCATCGGCGCGGGCTTGACTGGCGCCCTGTTGCTGGCCGCACTGGCAAGGCTCGAATCGAAGAATAAAACAAAGGCGCCTATCAAAAAGACCCTGAGCCCGA
>JAUUYI010000060.1 GCA_030590525.1 Sedimenticola sp.
ATCCACGCTGTAGGGCCGAATTCATTCGGCCGCGTGCGAATAAATTCGCACCTACAAAGCACAGACCCCATATCTTGTACCAGGAGGAGCAAACCGCCCACCCCCTAATTTGATTACTGGCCAGGAACCTTAGCAATTAGCAATCGGCATGCCACTGTTAAAAAAGATTCTGTATCCATTTGATATTTATTTGTTATTTTCAATCCGCCGAGAATTCCGGAAGCCAATCAGCCCACATAAGCCTGACAGTTTGGCAGGTAGATACGACGCCTGATCTCCAGTCACTTGTTTCTAAAAGGAAACTAATTCTGCCAATTTGGCAATAAAGGGGAGGGGACTTAGTTCTACTTGGTCAGATTGTACATAAGATCAACAGTCGCAATATTTGTAGGGGTAATGGTAACTTCTTAATAAGTCAGGCAACAATCTGAAATGTAGGGTGTATCAAGCGGAGCGGATACACCAGGCTAGGTCGCGTTGGTGGATCCGTCGCTGCGCTCCTTGATCCACCCTACCCGTTTGCCCCGGGTTATTGAGAAGTTACGTAGTCAGGCGGAGGCCGTTCTCGCACATCCCTGTGCCACTCGGCATTTGAACATCCTGTTCGGCATGGATCGGCGTCCCAAAACAGGGAAGTTAATATTGGACAACCCCTAAGTGCCGGAGATGCCGCCTTTCAGCACATAGGCATCGAACCCCACCTGGCTGAGCAGGAAGGCGCCGGCAGAACTCCGTTGACCGCTGTCACAGTAAAGGACATAGGTTTTTTTAATGTCCATGGTGGCTGCTTTTTCCCTCAGCTGGTGCAGAGGGATGTTGGTCGCGTTGGGCAGGCCGGAGTTGCGGAACTCGCTTTCCAGCCTGACGTCTACTCGAATCGCCCCAGCGGCGATGAGGTCAGTGGCAGCCTGGGCGGTGACCCAGTTCAGCAGGGGCCGTTTCAGCAGTTCGGCGAAGTCTTTTTTTGGCAGTCGCACCAGGCGCCCATCGGTCAGCATGGTGACCCTGGCGCTACGTGGGGTGTTGGAGACCAGTGCCTCTTCACCAAAGCTGTCACAGCTTCCCAGTTCTGTCAGAATCTTTTCACCGCTGCCCACTGGTTGGGAAACTTTGCATCGCCCTTCCCTGATAATGTAGTAGTAGTCGCCTGGTTCACCCATTTCAACCACGATGCTGCCGGCGCTGGCATGTATCTCCTCCATCCGCGAAAACACGGCGTGGATATTGGCCGCAGGCAGGTTTAAAAAGGTTCTGCTGCATAGAAGGCGTATCATCCACTCGCTCTTCGCTGCATCCGGGCCGGGTGATCTGTCGCCGGGTGTCGCTGAGGAAAGCCTTTCTGGAGAGAATTGATTCCAGCTCAGGAGTTTTTCCAGTACCTGAGTATTTACCCGGGCCAGCGTGGCACTGGCAGATATCACCTCGGCACGGAACTGGCGAGGTTTGAAGTTGGCCAGTGCGTAGAGTGCCTCCTCGTTACCTGCGCTGATATAGGCTTCCTGGCCGTTTTCTGCAGTCTCACTGATTTCACCGGAAAGCAGATACACAGAATCTGTATCATGGTCACCAATGTCGAATATCAGTTCACCCCGGCTCAACTGCTCCACCCGGGTATTTTCTGCCAGTTGCAGCAGCCTGTCGTCGTAGAGTGCATTTATCGGTATCAGGGTTCTAAACTTGTTCAGATCCAGATCCATGTCGGGCTTCCCGCTTATGTGGGTGGCAGGTACCACCCTTACTTAAAGAGTCTGACTATAAAAATAGCACGATGGGGGCAGGATGCGCGATAGCCCTGAAAAAGTAGTCAGGTCGGGAGTTTTCGTGGGGAGTGATGTGTTGTAATATGCGCGACGCCTTGCTTCTACCCTGGGCAAGATTTATGTAACTTCTCAATAAGCCCGGGCAAGGACCTAAAAGGTAGGGTGGATCAAGCGGAGCGGATCCACCAGGCTAGGTCGTGTTGGTGGATCCGTCGCTACGCTCCTTGATCCACCCCACCCGCTTGCCCAGGGTTATTGAGAAGTTGCAGATTCATACCTTAATGGCTTGAATTTGACAGAATAGAATGGTATGCCCGATACATCTCGAGGCCCAATAAAAGTAAACTTATTTCGGCGCAAGCCCTCAGCACCAGGTGAATCATGCAGGAAATTAACCCGATTACCAACAAAATCAGTGAACTGAGGGAGCGTTCTCAATCCCTTAGGGGGTATCTTTGACTATGATGGGAAGCAGGAACGACTGACTGAGGTACTGCGTGAGCTGGAGGATCCGGATATCTGGGGCCAACCGGAAGTGGCCCAGGCGTTGGGGCAGGAACGTTCATCCCTGGAGAGAGTGGTGCTGACCCTGGACGAATTGCAGAATGGCCTCGATGATGCCGCCGGCCTGCTGGAGATGGCGGTGGAAGAGGGGGATGAAGCAACCGTCGATGCGGTAGTGGGGGATCTGGAGAGGTTTGAAAAGAAGGTCTCCGGGCTTGAGTTCCAGCGGATGTTTTCCGGAGAGATGGATGCCAGCAATGCGTTTCTGGATATCCAGGCGGGCTCGGGAGGGACCGAGGCCCAGGACTGGGCGGAAATGCTGCTGCGTATGTACCTGCGCTGGGGGGAACGACACGGGTTCAAGAGCGAGATGATGGAGGTTTCCTCCGGAGAGGTGGCAGGGATCAAATCGGCAACGGTACGCTTCGAGGGCTCTTATGCCTTCGGTTGGCTGCGAACGGAGATCGGCGTTCATCGCCTGGTCCGGAAATCCCCGTTCGATTCGGGTAATCGGCGCCATACCTCTTTCGCCGCAGTCTTCGTGTCACCGGAAATCGATGACTCTATCGAGGTGGAGATCAACCCGGCTGATCTGCGTATTGATGTATATCGGGCCAGTGGCGCAGGTGGTCAGCACGTCAACCGGACCGAGTCAGCGGTGCGTATCACTCACCTGCCAACCAATAGCGTGGTGCAGTGCCAGAATGATCGCTCGCAGCACAAGAATAAGGATCAGGCCATGAAACAGCTGAAGGCCAAGCTGTATGAGCTTGAGGTGCAAAAGCGTAATGCCAGCCAGAAAGTGGTCGAGGAGGGCAAATCGGATATCGGGTGGGGCAGTCAGATTCGCTCTTACGTACTGGATCAGTCCCGGATCAAGGATCTGCGCACCGGCATCGAGACCGGTAATACTCAGGCAGTGCTGGATGGCAGCCTGGACCAGTTCATCGAGGCCAGTCTGAAGAGTGGGTTGTAAGGCGATTTTGCATGCGCTCACGAACAAAATATTCGCAGGAACCCCACCGTTTTGCTGATTCCGTGAATGGTCATGTGAATCCGCCACTACCGGGTAATCCACAGTATGAATGAAGACGAGAACAAGCTCATCGCCCAGCGGCGTGAGAAATTGAAGCAGATCCGTGAGCGTGGCATTGCTTTTCCCAATGACTTCCGGCGTAACGTGGTGGCGGGAGATCTGCATGCTGAATATGATGAAAAGAGCATCGGAGAACTCGAGGAGTTGGGGGTTCGGGTAAAAGTGGCGGGTCGCATGATGAGCCGCCGCATCATGGGCAAGGCAAGCTTTGCCCATGTACAGGACATGTCCGGCCAGATTCAACTGTTTGTGCAGCGGGATACCCTGCCAGAGGGATTCTATAACCAGCAGTTCAAGAAAGAGTGGGACATCGGCGATATCATCGGGGCCGAGGGACAGTTGTTCAAGACCAGGACCGGTGAGCTCTCCATCCGCTGTGATGATATCCGTCTGTTGACCAAGTCTCTGAGGCCACTGCCGGAAAAGTTTCATGGGCTCACCGATCAGGAGCAGCGCTATCGTCAGCGTTACCTGGATCTGATCATGAACCAGGCGTCCCGCGAGGCATTCCGGGTGCGCAGTCGGATCGTGCAGTTCCTGCGCGGATTTCTCGATGACTGCGGTTTCCTGGAAGTCGAGACCCCCATGATGCAGGCTATCCCCGGTGGTGCGGTCGCCCGTCCTTTCGTTACCCACCACAATGCTCTGGATATGCAGCTGTTCCTGCGTATTGCCCCGGAACTCTACCTGAAACGACTGGTTGTCGGTGGATTCGAACGCGTCTATGAGATCAATCGGAACTTTCGCAACGAAGGCCTCTCCACCCGGCATAATCCCGAATTTACCATGCTGGAGTTCTACCAGGCCTATGCGGACTATCGTGATTTGATGAACCTGACCGAAGAGATGCTGCGAGCCCTTGCGCTGGAGATTCACGGTACCACTAGCGTTGTTTATCAAGGGAATGAGTACGACTTTGGCAAGCCCTTCACCCGGATGAGTGTCAAAGAGTCGATTCTCCATTTTCACCCGGAGATATCCCGGGAGGATCTGGATGATCTGGAGAGGGCGCGGGCTCTTGCGCAGCAGCTGGAAATTCCGTTCAAGGAGAGCTATGGCCTGGGCAAGATACAGATTGAGATCTTTGAAAAGATCGTCGAATACCAGTTGAAGGAACCCACTTTCATCACTGCCTACCCTACAGAAGTGTCGCCGCTGGCCCGTCGCAACGATGACGACCCTTTCGTAACGGATCGCTTCGAGTTCTTCGTCGGTGGCCGAGAGATTGCCAACGGCTTCTCAGAGTTGAACGATGCAGAGGATCAGGCCGCAAGGTTTCGCAGCCAGGTGGAGGAGAAGGAAGCGGGGGACGAGGAAGCGATGCACTTCGATGCGGATTACGTCCGTGCCCTGGAGCATGGCATGCCCCCCACCGCCGGCGAGGGTATCGGTATCGACCGACTGGTGATGTTGTACACCGATGCCGCTTCTATCCGGGACGTACTGCTGTTCCCGCACATGCGTCCGGAGTAGGGCTCATTTATGTAGGATGGGCAAAGGCGCGAAGCGCCGTGCCCATCACCAGGGCAGGCAGCGCGGCTTTTGATGGGCACGCTACGCTTTGCCCATCCTACGATTCAGAGAATAACAAAATCAAGCAGTTACGATTATGTTATTCAAGGGTTATTGTTTCGCAAGCCCTAAGGGTTCAGCCTTCTTCCGGCAGATGGCACTGTTTGAGGAAGGCATCCAGGCCGATCTCTTCGGCATAGGCCTTGATGGCCTTGGGGCGCGCGCCTTTCTCTTTCACCTCGAATACCTTGTCCGGCTCTGCAGGCACATTGGTATAACGGCCGGCGGGGATCTTGATCGTCAACTTGGGTTTGACCCGCCGTTTGCGGCGTTTTACAGGTTTCGTCTTCTTTGCGGATGGCTTGGCAGGTTTGCGCGTTTCCACCACCTTTGACTGTTCGCGCTCGACCCGGGTGATGATACGGCGGGTCTCTTTAAAGAAACAACGAACGAATGACTCAAAGTTCAGGCCCGCCTCTTTCAGAGTGGAAAGCAACTGCTCGTGTGCCAGACCCAGGGTCTCCTGCTCTTTTTTCTCGCGCTCCAATGCCTCTTCCATAGTGGCCAGTTGGGAGCGCAGTGCTTCGATCTCTTTTTCTCGTTGAATGGTCATGATTCAATACTGTAATTAAATAGAATAAAGTAGCTAATTCTATCTTTTTTCAGGGCATTACGCCAAATAAATTACTTTAAAGATAAAAAGTTCGTAACTATATCAGTTGACCCACGGGCCATGGTGGCCATGAGGTATTTGTTCCGGAAGACGTTGTAAACAGGGCCTCTCGACGGGATTAACCGGGCGCCTGTATGCCAGGCTTTATTTAATTATGGTAAATTATGCGGCGAAATGATGTGTTGTAGTTTTTCGATATAATTACGTAGTCACGTAAATATCCAAACGACCCGATACATTTTCCGGGTTAATATTATCTATCGAACCCATTCAATACGAGACAGGCCGGCCGGGTACACAGAGATGTGCATCTGTTGTCGGTGAGCAGTGGAAGTTCAGAGGGGCAAGTGGCACAGGCCAGAAAAACAGAGCAGGTAGAGCCGGTAATGCATATAGGACGCAGGTTGAAGGAGGGTGCATTTCTGCTTCTCCTCGCCATCTCAGCCTATCTCATGCTTTCTCTCAGCAGTTATTCCCCGGATGATCCTGGCTGGTCCTTTACCGGTCCCCGTGAGCAGGTGCTGAATGCGGGCGGGCCGCTGGGTGCCTGGTTTTCGGATGTCTTTCTCAGCCTGTTCGGTCTGCTGGCCTACGTGCTGCCGATTATGGTGGGGTGGAGTGGCTGGCTGATGTTCCAGGAGAGAAAGCGGGGCGACAGGGCCAATCCTCATCTTATGGCACTCTGCTGGACCGGTTTTTTCGTCACCCTGGGGGCGGGCAGTGCGCTGGCGGCAATGCAGATCCACAGTGGCCTGATACCCTTGCCGAGTGGCAGTGGCGGCATACTGGGCGCTTTTCTGCAGCAGACCCTGGTCTCTATCTTCAGCTTTGCCGGCAGCACCCTGCTGCTGCTGGCGCTGCTGCTGAGTGGCATCACCCTGCTGACCGGTGTCTCATGGCTGTCGGTGATGGATGGGGTGGGAGAGATAGTGCTGCGGCTCTATCACACCCTGCCCGCTACCCGGGCGCGTGTTTCAGATTTTCTCCAGGCCCGCAGATTGAAGCGGGCTCGCAGCGAGGCGGCACGGGTGGAGAAGAAACGAGTCGAGAAACGCAAGCCACCCCGTATCGAGCCGCCGATGAAGAAGGTGAAGATCAGCGAGCGGGTGGAGAAAGAACGGCAGGTACCCCTGTTCGATACTGCCGTTGATGGGGAACTGCCACCGCTGGCGCTGCTGGACCCGCCCCAGGCCTCAGATCATGGCTACTCCAAGAAGGCGCTGGAGGCGTTGTCACGACAGGTCGAGCTCAAACTGCGTGAGTTCAATATCGAGGCGGAGGTGGTGGCTGTCCACCCGGGCCCGGTGGTTACCCTGTTTGAGCTGCAGCTGGCGCCGGGTACCAAGGCAAGCAAGATCACCAACATATCCCGCGACCTTGCGCGGGCGCTCTCCTGCATCAGCGTGCGGGTGGTGGAGGTGATCCCCGGTAAATCGGTGATTGGGCTGGAGATCCCCCATGATCATCGCGAGACGGTCTATCTCAGCGAGGTGCTCAATTCTGAGGTCTATGACGCATCCAAATCGCCCCTGACCCTGGCACTGGGTAAAGATATTGCCGGTAATCCCGCTGTCGCCGATCTTGGCAAGATGCCCCATGCCTTGATCGCGGGTACCACCGGTTCGGGCAAATCGGTGGCTATCAACGCCATGATCCTGAGTCTGCTCTACAAGGCTAAACCCCAGGATGTACGCCTGATCATGGTCGACCCCAAGATGTTGGAGCTGTCGGTCTACGAGGGGATACCTCATCTGCTGGCACCGGTGGTGACCGACATGAACGAGGCGGCCAATGCCCTGCGCTGGGGGGTGGCGGAGATGGAGCGTCGTTACAAACTGATGGCTTCACTGGGGGTGCGTAACATTGCAGGATACAACAAGAAGGTAAAGGATGCGGAGAAGAGCGGGGAGCCGATTCCAGACCCGATGTTTCAGCCCGATCCACTGCTGGAGGCCCAGCAGGTGCCCAATCTGACAACGCTCCCCTACATCGTCATCATCATCGACGAGCTGGCGGACATGATGATGGTGGTGGGCAAGAAAGTGGAGGAGCTGATCGCCCGCCTGGCCCAGAAGGCCCGGGCATCCGGCATTCATCTGTTGCTGGCTACCCAGCGGCCCTCGGTGGATGTGATTACCGGCCTGATCAAGGCGAATATCCCCACCCGGCTCGCATTCCAGGTCTCCTCCCGGATCGATTCCCGGACTATCCTCGATCAGATGGGCGCGGAGCACCTGCTGGGACACGGCGATATGCTCTATCTGCCGCCGGGCACCAGCATTCCCCAGCGTATTCATGGCGCCTTTGTGGATGACCACGAGGTGCACAAGGTGGTGAAGCACCTGCGCAAAATGGGGAAGCCGGACTATATCGAGGCGATCCTGCAGGAACCCACCGAGGCGATTCCGGGTATGCCCGGTCAGGCGGGTGATGTGGAGGATGCAGACCCGCTCTATGACGAGGCGGTTCAGATCGTTATCGAGAGCCGCCGTGCCTCCATCTCCGGGGTACAGCGGCGGCTCAAGATCGGTTACAACCGGGCCGCGCGCCTGATCGAAGAGATGGAGCGCACCGGTATCGTCAGCGCCGCCCAGTCCAACGGAAACCGGGAAGTACTCTCCCCGCCGCCCATCGATTGAGGTTTTCCATGAGCCTCTTGTAAAATACCCCTCTCCCCCCGGGAGAGGGTTGGGTGAGGGGGATTCAAAAGTTTTGCAAGAGGCTCACATGTCTATGAAATATATCGCCGCCGGATTTACCCTGCTGTTTTCCAGCAGCCTCTTCGCTGCCACCGGCACTCAGCAGATGGATCGTTTTCTGAACGGGCTCAATAGCCTGGAGTCGGATTTCGATCAGACGGTCTATACCCCGGACCAGCAGCAACCCATTCGATCCAGGGGAACCTTCTACCTCAAGCGTCCCGGAAAGTTCCGTTGGGATTACAGCGTGCCGAAACAGTTGATCGTCGCCGACGGTTCCCAGATCTGGCTCTACGACCCGGATCTGGAACAGGTGAGTGTTCAGTCCCAGAGCAGCGCTCTGGAGGGGACCCCCGCCATGCTGTTGATCAGCGGGGAACCGGTGAGCAAGACGTTCCAGGTCAGCGACCAGGGCAGCAGCCAGGGTATGGAGTGGGTGGAGCTGATTCCCCGCAATCCGGAAAGCCAGTTCGTCCGCATTCGCCTCGCCTTCAATGACGATCTGCTGCAGCGTATGCAGATGGAGGACAAGTTTGGCCAGCGGACCCGGTTCCGGTTCACCGATATACGGGTCAACCCGGATCTCGCCGATGACCTCTTCTACTTCGAACGACCGGACGATGTGGATATCTTCAATCAGTAGTCCTGGTAACCCGAGTGGCTCCCCCCAATCTGTTCAGTGACCAGGCCAACCCGGGAATGCGCCCCCTGGCCGATCGCATGCGCCCCCGTACCCTGGATGAATTCATAGGCCAGCCCCAGATCGTCGGGAAAGGGAAACCCCTGCGCCAGGCGATCGAGACCGACCGCTTTCATTTCATGATTCTGTGGGGTCCGCCGGGTACCGGCAAGACCACCCTGGCCAGCCTTATTGCCCGCCATTC
>JAUUYI010000370.1 GCA_030590525.1 Sedimenticola sp.
CAACTCCCCCTTGGGGACCCGGATACAGCCGCTGACGATATGGCTGCTGCGCGTCCCGTCACTCGATATGATCCCGTACCCGGTCACCCGGGAACCCGGGTCGATGCCCAGTATGCGTCTCATTCAGCCGATGGATTCCATGATCTCGTCGGAGATCTCAGCGTTGCTGTAGACCTCCTGGACATCGTCCAGATCCTCCAGGGTATCTACCATCCGCAGCAGTTTTTCCGCCGCTTCCTGATCCAGCTCGGTGCTGGTCGAGGCGCTGAAGGTAACCTCTGCATTGTCCGGCTCGAAGCCGGCCGTCACCAGCGCCTCCCGTACCGCAGTGAACCCTTCCGGTGCAGTCACCACATCCACCGAGCCATCGTCGTTGCCGATGATGTCGTCGGCACCCGCCTCCAGCGCCGCGTCCATGATCGCCTCTTCATCCACACCCGGCGCATAGCTGATGATCCCCTGTTTGGTAAACAGATAAGCCACTGAACCATCGGTCCCCAGATTGCCGCCATGCTTGCTGAAGGCATGCCTCACTTCGGAGGCGGTCCGATTACGGTTGTCGGTCATGCAGTCCACGATGACCGCCGTCCCGCCCGGGCCGTAGCCTTCATAGCGAATCTCATCGTAGCTGTCGCTGTCAGCGCCGCCTGCACCCCGGTCGGTGGCGCGCTTGATGGTGTCTTTGGGCATATTGGCGGCGGTCGACTTGTCGATGGCCAGACGCAGGCGCGGGTTGGAGCCGGGATCGCCGCCCCCCTCTCTGGCTGCCACAGTCACCTCACGGATCAGCTTGGTCCAGACCTTGCCCCGCTTCTTGTCGGTCGCCGCTTTCTTGTGCTTGATGTTGGCCCATTTACTGTGTCCAGCCATGAATCTTCCCCTTCCGCTGTGCCGATGGGTGGAGAGTTTACCATTCCGGGGGGTGTGCAGAAATAATTGCATCGGGAAAAACGGCAATTCATGCCTTCCTCTCCACGAACCGGCCGGATCGGAGAAAATCGCAGCTCTTCTCTGCCACCTCGGCAGAGAGAACCAGGCCGAAGTGGTTGGTCGGCACTGTCGTGAAATCGCTTGCACCATCGACGTGGGTCTCTTCCAGGGAAACGAGACCGTCGTTGACCCCGACCAGCCCACCAAACAGCCGCCCGAGGCCTATCTCACGGGTTCCCGCGATCACCCCGAGTTTCCGCTCCCCACGCCAGGGCGGGATACCACCCAGCAGCCCCTGCACCAGACTCCTTCCCAGCAGGGGGCGCAACAGCCTGTTAGCGGCCACCACCCGGGCCACACCGCTGCCTCGCACCGGCGACCCCAGCAACACCACCCGCCCCGGAGGTACCTCCGGATGCCGATCGAACAGGTGCATCACCACGATCCCACCCAGGCTGTGGGCCACCAGGTGCACCCGCGTCAGTCCCAGCCGGCGGAGGTAGGCCGCCAGTCTCTCTGCGTTCGACTGGGGCGTGCCGAGCACCGAGTGATAGTGAAAATAGCGGGGTTCAAAGCCACAGGCCGCCAGCCGGCGGCCAAGCCAGAGCAGTTCCAGCCCGTTCACCCAGATGCCATGGACCAGCACCACCGTCTCTCTGTCGTCCGACACCTTCGCTGTTCCCCTCTTCGATAAAGATACCTGCGGATGCGTCGCTAATTAACCCGGAAGATATTCTAATACAGAAGTTGTAAGTCGGGAGTCTGCACTGCACTCGTTCCCACGCAGAACGTGAGAACCAGAATACCGCGGCTACACGGCACCACGCTCCAAACATGGCAGGGATTCCCACGCGGAGCGTGGGAACCAGAAAATAAATTTTCAAACGATACAGGAGACGGTTCCAGCATGTCTGCCAGCCTAGACGAATGGGCCGATCGCCTGCAGGAGCAACCTCTGCCGGCGCTGTCCCTCACTATTCAGCGCATCACCCGGCTGATGGGCAGACCCAGCACCACCAATGCGAACTATCAGCGTGTGATCAGCAGCGACCCGGGGTTCACTCTCTCCATCTTCCGCCGTTTCGTCGACACAGGCCTCACGCCCCGGGAGCCCGTCACCACCCCGGCCCATGGCATCGCGCTGCTGGGACAGGCACCTGTCATCGACGGCATCCACTTACCACGACTGAAAAGGCCGGCACCGGGTGGTAACGCTCAGGGTATCTATCGCTGCTACGCGCAGGCGACGCATGCCGCCTGGTACGTGCGCCGCTGGGGGCAGGCACGGGGTGAATCCCATCCGGATGAAATGGCGGCCGCCGCTCTGCTCCACCACGGGGGTGAGATGGCCCTCTGGACCAGTGCCCGGGAGGAGATGCGGAAGATCGCGTCCCATGAAGGGCGCGGCCTCAGCTCCGACGATGCCGCCCTGGAAGTGCTGGGATTCACC
>JAUUYI010000199.1 GCA_030590525.1 Sedimenticola sp.
ATGCCTGGTTAGGACTATCCTACTGCGCGAAGGGGGATGCCGACCACCAGAGATATAGAGACAGGCCACGCTGTCTGCTACATCTCTTCCTGTTTTTCCTCGGTCCTAGGCCCTGCTTTTATCCTAGGTCCTGTTTTTCCTCGGCCCTAGGTCCTGCTTTTAGAAGGGTATATCGTCGTTGAAATCATCACCACTGGGGGGAGCGGCCTGTGGGGTTGCGGGCGCGGCACCGCTCGACTGGCTCGGGCTCGGGCTCGGGCGCGGGCTATCGAAATTGGTGCTGCCGCCGCTGCGGCTGTCCAGCATCTGCATTTCGCTGGCAACGATCTCGGTGGTGTAGCGGTCCTGGCCATCCTGACCCTGCCATTTGCGGGTACGAAGGCTCCCTTCCACGTAGACCTTGGAACCCTTCTTGAGATATTCGCCCACGATCTCGCCCAGGCGGTTGAAGAAGACCACCCGATGCCACTCGGTGCGCTCCTGGGGCTCGCCGGTATTCTTATCCTTCCACGACTCGGATGTGGCAATGGTGACGTTGGCCACCGCACCGCCACTGGGCATATAACGCACTTCCGGGTCCTTACCCAGGTTGCCGATCAAAATAACCTTGTTGACGCCTCTGCTGGCCATATCTCTCTCCTGTCTCTATATAGGGCCGCGGAAAAAATAAATTATCCCATACTGCTGGTCTCTAAGCCCAGCTATCGCTTCCGGCATCTGCCGTACAGGGATGTACCAATGCCGCGAGTGCAGGATGCACAGGAGCGGCCTGCCTCTCGCGAATCTAGTCCATCCCTGGACGTCGTCTGCGTTGCAGATTCGGTTACATAATCAATGATATGCGCCCTTATCTGCGCCTTGAAGCTGGACTGATATCCTGCGCATTATGGGATAATTTATTCTTACCGCGGCCCTTAAACTGTCTCGTCCATGATTTCTGATCTCCCGGCGCTCCGTTGCGGCGCGGGAGCAATAGTACAGCGCCGCATAAGTAGCGATGAATAATATGTTGGGTTACGGCGCGCTCATAATCTGGTGATAACCTGAAATATCAGTGAAATGCGCACCTAACCCAACCTACATTTTATTCGTAGGGACTTCTGCGGTGCTGTAATAGTCTACCTTCCCGTACTGGAAAATGCATCCAGCTCAGTCATGTCGATCCGCTGCCTGTCGATCTTGAGATAGGCCACCCCCTCCTCCGCCACCACGAAGGCGTCACCCACCCCTTCCAGTTCCAGCAATTGGGTCTGTAACGCCGGGGCACTGGCCTCATCGATCTCCCCGAGCACCAGGATATAACTGCTCAGATAAGCGGGCCGAGCCATTCCAAAGGCGATCGACAGCCATACCAGAGAGGCCAGCGCTCCAAACAGAAATACCCCACCCAGACCGTAATGGGTGTGCACCCAGCCACCGATCAGGCCGCCGAGGAAGGCCCCGGCAAACTGGGAGGTGGAGTAGACACCCATCGCAGTGCCCTTCGCCTCTACCGGGGCCACCTTCGCGATCAGGGAGGGGAGCGTCGCCTCCAGCAGGTTGAAGGCGGTAAAATAGAGCAGCATGGAGAGGGCAATGCCAACCAGGGAGTGGTAGAAGGTAAAAAAGCCGAGCTGACCCAGTGCCAGGGCAAAAACAGCACCCAGGAAGACTGTTTTCATCTTGCGCCGCTTCTCGGCGATCACCACGAATGGAATCATCAATCCCATGGCCAGCACCAGCATCGGCAGATAGACCATCCAGTGGTGGCCCGCCTCGAGTCCGGCTTCGTCCCTGAGCGCCAGTGGTACCGCAAGAAAAACGGCGGTCAGGGTCATGTGCAGGGTCATGATACCCACATCCAGCCGCAGCAGGTTTGGATTGGACAGCACCCGCCCGAACTGGCCGGGTACCGGCTCGGTATCCCGGTGAAAATGACTCTCCCGTGGAGAGGGAACCAGGAACAGGACGATAGCGATTCCTGCCAGTGCCAGCACAGCCGTCAACCAGAAGATACCCGGGACCCCGATCCAGCTGTTGAGAATCGGGCCCAGGATCATCGCGATGGCGAAGGCAAAACCGATACTGATGCCAATCGTTGCCATCACCTTGGTGCGGTGTTCATCGCGGCTCAGGTCAGCGGCCAGCGCCATGATCGCCGCCGCAATCGCCCCCCCACCCTGGATGGCCCGGCCAAGGATCACCCCCCAGATGGTATCGGCCTGAGCGGCCACTACGCTGCCGATGGCGAAGATAATCAGGCCCCCGATAATCACCGGCTTGCGCCCGATCCGATCGGACAGCATGCCGAACGGGATCTGCAGGAATGCCTGAGTCAGGCCATAGGCGCCGATGGCAACACCTACCAGCAGCGGTGTCACCCCTGCCAGTTCCTCCGCATACAGGGCGAACACAGGGAAGATCAGGAACAGCCCCAGCATACGCAGGGAAAAAATCCCCGCCAGGGAGAAAGCGGCACGTGTCTCCAATGGAGACATCCCCTCGGCTGGTTCGATCGATTTTTTCGCAGTCATGGCAGTTTTTCTGTAATCAACGCTGAAGCAGCGCAGGGTTTGGCCCGAATCCTGAAGACCGCGTATAGTAGCAGGTTCGCTTATTGACTGGTACGCAGATGGATACCATCCACATCCGGGGTGTGCGCACCCACAACCTGAAGAAGATCGACCTGGATCTTCCACGGGATAAACTGATCGTCTTCACCGGCCTCTCCGGCTCCGGCAAATCGTCTCTGGCCTTCGACACCATCTATGCGGAGGGGCAGCGCCGTTACGTGGAATCCCTCTCTGCGTATGCGCGCCAGTTCCTCTCCCTGATGGAGAAGCCGGACGTGGACCATATCGAGGGGCTCTCTCCCGCTATCTCCATCGAACAGAAGACGACCTCCCACAATCCACGCTCCACGGTCGGCACTATCACTGAGATCTACGACTACCTGAGGCTGCTGTTTGCCCGTGCCGGAACCCCCCGCTGCCCGATACACGGCGAACCGCTCGAGGCCCGCACCATCAGCCAGATGGTGGACCAGGTACTGACGCTGCCTGCAGGCAGCAAACTGCTGCTGCTGGCCCCGGTGATCTCCGACCGCAAGGGCGAGCACCAGAAACTGTTGAGCGAACTCAATGCCCAGGGGTTCATACGCGCCCGGATCGATGGCGAGATATTCGAGCTGGATGACCCTCCGGAGCTGGAACTGCATCGCAAACACACCATCGAAGCGGTGGTGGACCGTTTCCGGGTTCGTGAGGATCTCTCCCTGCGCCTGGCGGAGTCGTTCGAGACTGCACTCAACCTCTCCGGCGGATTGGCCCGGGTGGGCTGGATGGATGACCCCGCGGCGGAAGAGCTGGTCTTTTCCGCCAACTTCGCCTGCCCTGTCTGTGGTTATAGCCTGCAGGAACTGGAGCCCAGGCTCTTCTCCTTCAACAACCCGGCGGGTGCCTGCCCCACCTGCGACGGGCTCGGGGTGGAACAGTTCTTCGACCCGGAACGGGTCGTGGGACACCCCCGTCAGAGCCTGGCGGCCGGGGCGGTACGCGGCTGGGACCGGCGCAATGCCTACTACTTTCAAATGCTCCAGGCCCTCGGCAGGCACTACGCTTTCGACGCCGAGACCCCCTGGAATGAACTGCCGGAGAAGATTCGGCATGCCGTCCTCTACGGCAGCGGCAACGTCCCGATCAAATTCGCCTATTTCAATGAGCGCGGCAGACGACATCACAAGTCCCACCCATTCGAAGGCATCATCCGCAACATGGAGCGGCGCTACCGGGAGACCGAGTCGAATGCGGTACGCGAAGAGCTGTCACGTTATATCTCCAGCCACCCCTGTCCCGAGTGCAACGGTACCCGACTCAACCAGGCAGCTCGCCATGTGTTCGTTGCAGAGCATAATCTTTCAGCCATCACGGCCATGCCCATCGGCCAGACACTCGAATTCTTCGAGCAACTGAATCTTCCGGGGAAGCAGGGAGAGATTGCGGTCCGCATCGTCAAGGAGATCACTCAGCGGCTCAGCTTTCTGGTCAACGTCGGGCTCGACTACCTGACGCTGGAGCGCAGTGCGGAAACGCTCTCCGGCGGTGAGGCTCAGCGCATCCGACTGGCCAGCCAGATCGGCGCCGGTCTGGTCGGCGTCATGTATATCCTGGACGAGCCCTCCATTGGCCTGCACCAGCGGGACAATGAGCGACTGTTGAACACACTCACCTATCTTCGCGATCTGGGGAACACGGTAATCGTGGTGGAACACGACGAGGAAGCGATACGCAGTGCCGACCTGGTAGTGGACATCGGCCCGGGTGCCGGCGTGCATGGGGGCACCATCGTCGCCCAGGGGACCGCGGGCGAGATTGCCGCCATCGAGGCATCTCTCACCGGCCAGTATCTCTCGGGAAAGCTCTCAATCGAGCTACCCGAACAGCGCACAGTGCCCGATCTCGAGCGACAATTGAGCCTGCTCGGGGCCAGCGGGAACAACCTTAAAACGGTGGACCTCCATCTTCCCGTCGGGCTGTTCACCTGCATCACCGGCGTCTCCGGGTCCGGCAAGTCGACACTGATTAACGATACCCTCTACCCATTGGCCGCGACCCTGCTGAATGCTGCCAACCGGAATGCGGCGCCCCACATCGCCGTGCATGGCATGGAGCTGTTCGACAAGGTAGTGGATATCGACCAGAGCCCGATCGGGCGCACCCCCCGATCCAACCCGGCCACCTACACCGGCCTCTTTACCCCGATCCGGGAGCTTTTTGCCGGCACCCAGGAGGCCCGCTCCCGGGGTTACACACCGGGTCGGTTCAGCTTCAACGTC
>JAUUYI010000110.1 GCA_030590525.1 Sedimenticola sp.
CCCCAGGAGAGGATGTTCTCCATGCGGATGGTGATCAGGCCCCGGTCCCCGGCTTTTGGTCGCTCCGCCCGTTCTGCGGTGCGGCGCCGTGCGTCATCCAGCGTCTTGCTCTTGCCGCCACCGGCAGCACCCTCATCCTCACTGCTGTCGGCCGGTGCTGCTGCGACCAATGGGGGAAACGGGTGCAGCCACAGGGGGACCGGCTGTGGAGGATGTTTGGCCGGGGGGAGCCTTGGCACACTCCCTGGCTCCTGCAAAGCCTCCCGAATCGCCTGCTCCTGGTCCTGTTCGGCAGCGGGCAGCTTCCCCAGCGGCAGGCGCTGGGTGAGATGGGCGGTGACCAGTCGCTGGTAGCGCGGGCGGATACCCGGCCAGGCGGCCAGGGTCTCCAGGGTCAGTCGCTGATTCTTGCTGAACCAGGCCTCTTCTTCCTGATGGTCACCGACCGCCAGTGCGGCCAGCCAGAGATAAAGATCCCGGTTGAGCTGTCTGCTGGGAAAGCAGTCGATCGCCGCCGGCAGACGCAGGGACTGCTCATCCCGCCAGGCCAGCTCCACCTTGCCACCGCTGCCGGCGATACGTTGCAGCAGGCTGCGCCGTGCGCCGTGCCCGGTCGCATTGGCGGCCTCCACCTCGAGTCCGCCGTCGCCACCGAGGGCCCGGAACATCACTCCGACCGTTCGTTTTATCTCCACCAGGGTGACCGCCGCTTCCGGATGGCGGGTATCCGCTGCCCGGGTGATGAAGCGGTGCCAGATGAGGCCGACCTGCTCCTCCATCAGGGGCTCTGGAATTCGATCTGTGATTCTCGGGCAGCGTTCTGCCAGAGCGCCCGCTGGCGCTGGAGTGGGATCATCCCGCTCCCCTCTTCCCTGCCAGCCGGCCAATCACAGGGTATTGATAGGCGTCCCCCGCCATGGCCTTGATTAACCCCAGGAGTCCCGGGATCAGGAACAGGGGGACCACTGCGATGTAGTAGACCTCAAACACGATCAGCGTTGCTATCGAGTGGTACCCGCCCAGCAACAGGATCAGCAGATTGGCGCCCAGGAATATGGCACTGACGATGAGGGCACCGATCAGGGCCTGGCGCAGATGGATCCGGGCCAGGGCAGCCGGGTGGTCACGGTGGCGAAAATAGAGCCAGATCAGGGCCAGCAGCGGCAACAGGGAAAACAGCAGGTTGAACAGATAGAGCGCCTCGCTGATGATGGCGATGGCCCTGCCGGGGACTGGCCCCTGGGTTTCCTGATTCACTGTTCAACTCCCGAATGTGACATCCACCACCTCCATCAGGGCATCGGTGGTCTCTTTATCGTCGGTCAGGGGCTCCACCAGTGCGGCGCGGCAGGCTTCCATTGGATCGTATCCCCCTAGAATGAGGGTTGCAGTATAGACCAGGAGCCGGGTAGATGCCGCCTCCTCCAGATCGTGGTCTTTGAGTGCGCGCAGTGCGTTGGCCAGGTTGACCAGGCGTTTTGCCAGCATTGCATCCACACCGGTCTCGCTGATCAGGATCTCCTGCTCGAGTTGCGGCTCGGGAAAATCGAAGCGGGCAGCGACGAAACGCTGCCGGGTGCTGGGCTTCATTCCCTTAAGCAGGTTCTGGTAGCCCGGATTGTAGGAGACCACCAGCATGAATTCCGGGGGGGCGTGCAGGGTCTCGCCGGTGCGATCGATCGGCAGGATGCGCCGATCATCGGTCAGAGGGTGGAGAACTACGGTGGTATCTTTTCTTGCCTCCACCACTTCATCCAGATAGCAGATAGCACCCTCGCGCACCGCCCGGGTCAACGGACCATCACTCCAGTAGGTCCCGCTGTCGCCAATCAGGTGCCGACCCACCAGGTCGGCTGCGGTCAGGTCGTCGTGACAGGCCACCGTATAGACCGGTCGCCCGATTCTTGCCGCCATATAGTTGATGAAACGGGTCTTGCCACAACCGGTGGGTCCCTTGATCAGCATCGGAAGCTGGTGCTTGTAGGCATGCTCGAACAGGGCGATCTCATTACCCTGGGGCTTATAGAACGGCAGTTCTCTCTGTGCCGAATCCTGTGTGCTGCCCGTTGGCATGGTCTGTTCCTGTGCGGTTTGGATCTGAACCCGGGGTTCGGATTGAAATAAATGGGTTTCCGGCAGGGCTATCCTGCCGGGCGCTGCCTACCTCATACCCGGGCAGCTGTGAGGTAGAAGGCGGTGCCGATCAAGATACCGGGTATGAACAGCCAGATAAAGACCGGCCAGTGCCAGAGTCCTTTGACGCGACCCAGCCCCATGAAATAGTAGCCCACCAGTTGCCCCTTGATCAGCGCCAGCATCAGTACCAGTAACGATACGGTCAGGCCGCTGAGCCCCATCTGACCAACCTGTGAGGTGACAAAGGTAAAGGTTATCAGAAACAGGTAGACCCAGGTGCAGGGGCGGATTCCAAGTTTTCGTTTAGTGCTTTTCATTGTAACCGTTCACAGGACCAATAGAGATTTAGCCGCGGAGTTTTTGTTCGTGAATGCATATTCTTCATTTCCTATCGCATCACGTAGACCAGGGGAAAAATAATCAGCCAGAGCAGGTCTACCATGTGCCAGTAGGAAGCACCGGTCTCCACGCCTGTGTGTTCTGCGGCACTGTATTTTCCCTTCGCCGCCATGACCACCACGGCGGCCAGGATCACCATCCCCATAATGACATGCATAAAGTGGAAAAAAGTGAGTGAAATATAGAACATGTAGAAGGTGTTGGTGCTGAGTGAGACACCTTCCACGATAAAATGATGCTGATACTCCCCCATCTTTACGATGAGAAAGAGCGCACCCATCGCCAGTGCCGCCAGCAGCCACACGACGCAGTGCCGGCGGTTGTCCTCCCGGATGGCACTGACGGCACGGACCACGAAATAGGAGCTGGTGATCAGAGCCAGGGTGTTGATGAGAGCAGCCCGCTGATCCAGCTGTTGCTGGAACTCGTTGAACAGTTCCACATTGTTCATGCGGGTGAAGGCGTAGGCGGCAAAAAACGCGGCGAATACCACCAGTTCGGCCAGGATAAAGATCCAGATCGCCAGATCGCCAGGGGGGTACCGCACGGTAACATCCGGGGAAGGGGTTTCTGTAGTAGCCGTTATCACGCTCTGTTCCGTCCTCTTTCAGGGTATCATCATTCCCTGAAAAATAAATGGGAATCATTAAGTTATGCTTTGATATGAGAAGATATCAGATAGCCTTGGGGGGCGCGTTGATAAATGTTAATTCGGGGATAATCAGTCGGGTATTCAAACATTCATCCAACAAAAAAGGCCGGCACCCGGTGCCGGCCTTGAAACGGGGGACGCGCCCCCGGGA
Source organism: Sedimenticola sp. (assembly GCA_030590525.1). Classification (GTDB taxonomy): domain Bacteria; phylum Pseudomonadota; class Gammaproteobacteria; order Chromatiales; family Chromatiaceae; genus JAUXBK01. The sequence continues at coordinate 3,339 of JAUUYI010000110.1, forward strand.
TTTGTTGTTATCGGTCGGCGACAACCGCCTCTGGCTCGTTCTGACCCACGAAGAAGCTGGCAACGTAGAGCACCAGCCCGATCAGAAATACCAGCCCGGCGATCTCACGCAGCCAGTAGAAGAGGTTGATCTGCTCCTGCACCACCATAAACGGCATGGGGTTGTCCGAGACACGCTGCAGATAAGACTGCAGGATGCCGGCCCCGGTGAGGAACAGGGTGATGAACACCATGGAGACGGTCATCAGCCAGAAAGACCACATCTCCAGCACCTGAGACTTGGCCGGGTTGGCCGCATTCCGGCCCCGCAGCAGCGGCATGGCGTAAGAGATCATGGCGAGGCTGATCATCACGTAGGCGCCATAGAAGGCCATATGGCCATGGGCCGCTGTGATCTGAGTGCCATGGGTGTAGTAGTTCACCGGTGACAGGGTGTGCAGGAAACCCCACACGCCAGCGCCCAGGAATGCCATTACGGCGGTACCCAGTGCCCACAGGGTGGCCACCTTGTTGGGGTGCTCCCGGCGGCGCTTGTGCACCATATTGAAGGCGAAGACTGTCATCATAAAGAACGGTATGGGTTCCATGGCGGAGAAGATGGAGCCCCACCACTGCCACCAATCCGGGGTACCGATCCAGTAGAAGTGATGGCCGGTACCGATCAGACCGGTGATCAGCACCATGGCGATGACGATGTAGAGCCACTTTTCGATCACCTCGCGGTCGACGCCGGTCACCTTGATCAGCACGAAGGCGAGCATGGCACCGAGGATCAGTTCCCAGACACCCTCAACCCATAGATGGACCACCCACCACCAGTAGAACTTGTCTCTCACGACGTTCACGGGGTTGTAGAAGGAGAAAAGGAAGAAGACGGCCAGGCCGACGAGCCCCAGCAACATGATCAGGTTGATGGATGTCTTGCGGCCCTTGAGGATGGTCATGCCGATGTTGAACAGGAATGCCAGGACTACCACCACGATACCAATCTTGGTGATGGTCGGTTGCTCAAGAAACTCCCGTCCCATGGTGGGCAACAGCTCGTTCATGGTCAGTTCTGCCAGGTCCGAGTAGGAGAACAGCAGGTAACCGGCTACGGTGGCGCCGGCGGCTGCCAGGAAGATCCAGAACATGAGCGTGGCCAGCCAGGGGGCGAACAGCTCGGTCTCGGCCTCTTCCGGTATCAGGTAGTAGGCGGCGCCCATAAAAGCCATCAACAGCCATATTATAAGGGTATTGGTGTGGACCATGCGGGCCACGTTGAACGGAATGGTCGGAAACAGGAAGTCTCCCACCACATACTGCAGCCCCATGATCAGACCAAACAGGATCTGGGCCACGAACAGTGCGATGGCTGCAATGAAGTAGAGCTTTGCAACCGATTGTGATTTATATTTCATCAGTGGATTTCCCCTTAACCCTGGATGTTCGGCGGCCAGTTGCGCGCCGTTTTGATTTCAGAGACGTACTTCAGAAACTCCGCAAGGGCGCTGAGTTCCTCATCGTTGAAGTTGAACTGCGGCATGCTGCGGCGTCCCGGGATACCATCGGCAGGGCGGCTGGCGATAAACCCCTTGATGGCATCGGTGGAATTGCCGAAACGGGTGTAGACGTTAGCCAGCTCTGGTGCAAAGTAGGCACCCTCCCCGAGCAGGGTATGACAGCCGATGCAGTCGTTTTCTTCCCATAACCGCTTCCCTTCAGCAATCTGGGTACCCTTGGGACCCTCGAGGGCGGCTCGATTGTCACGGCTGGGAAAATCTGCTTCAGTTTGGAAGGTCAGGGCGAGAAGTAACAGGAAGAAGAACAAGGATCCTCCATAAAAGATGTTTCGCGCCATCGCTTTGGTAAAGGCCTGGGCCATTTTGGATCACTCCTTAATTGAGATACGAAAGTGCAGGCTAATTAGAAACAAACAGGTAAGAGAGTACATTGACCTCGGTCAATACTGTTGGCCTTATATCTTAGAGGCAACTTATAATTCTCAGGGAGACCCGGTGAATTCAGCTGGAGACGCTCGATGAGTGGTGGTGACAACTGAAATAGGGTAAATCCCGTTGGCGGGTCGGGTGCCCCCTGTTGGGGGACGCCATAAATACGTCCCTGTAGGCTCGACTGCGGCCATCCCTGGCCGCAGACGCCCCCAGCAGGGGGCACCAGGCCCGCTTTTGCCTCAAACAAGGGTGGTTTACTGGGTGCTTACACAAATTCTGTAATTTTCGATCTTTGTATAATCTGACAAAGTAGAATTAAAATCAAAGGACCATCCCGAGCTTGTGATACTTGACGAATATACTATGCTTTTAGAGAGAAAAGTTGCTTTGGAACTACGGTGCAATCGCTTCTGTTGCGGTTGTTTCTGGTGCAATAGAAGGCACAAAAGAGGATATAAGCATGCGTAACCTAAACCTTATTCTTGCTATTGTACTCGTCTCGGCTAACAGTTATGGCAGTGAATCTGCGTCTGAAAAAATCGCACGCGCCAAGAGTGCGGCACACCCGGGTATCAGCGAAAATGCATCCGTCACGGATATCGATGGGAGCCTGTTGAAAAAAGGCTCGAACGGATGGGTATGTATGCCTGGGATAGGTCGAGTGGATCCTGTTGACAAGCATCCGATGTGTAACGATCAGGTGTGGGCGAAACTGATGCAGGCCGCTGCCTCCGGGTCGGATTTTAAAACTGACCGTATCGGAATTTCATACATGCTGCAGGGCGATGCGCATGTGAGTAATTCGAATCCTGCGGCCACAGACCCTGATAACGGTGACGTGTGGATTCAGGAGGGGCCTCACTTGATGGTTGTGGTGCCAAAGGAGATGCTGAAAGGGTTATCCGACGATCCATACAATGGTGGCCCTTATGTCATGTGGAAAGAGACACCGTACGCGCACATTATGGTTCCTGTTCGGGTCACCCGGTAGAAAGACTAAAATTGGGGCCAGGTCTCCCATTGCACATCGGCTTTGCTGTCGATATCAAACCCGTGGGGTCAGATAACTGATCTGCAGATCAGATCCGGGTCCATGAGCGCACCAGCAACAGGGCACCGACGCTGGAAAAACCGATGCCGGCGCTGGTGACGGCAGTTGCGGGCAGCAGGATGCTGGGCCCCAGGGTCAGCAGCAGGGCACCGGAGATCAGTAGTGAGGCACCGGAGATGGTTGAGATCAGGTAGTGGTGGTTTTTCCGTGCATCTTCCCTGATTTTCTGCAGTTCATCGGAGCGCCAGTTTATTTCCAGTCGCCCTTCGGCGGCGTCATTCAGTACCTTGTGCAGCAGCAGTGGCATATCTGCAGCGTGCTCGGTCATCGCCGGCATGTTGCGTCGCAGTTTGCGTAGAAATGCAGTGGGGCCCACCTGTTCCTTCATCCATTTTTCCAGGAACGGCTTGGCGGTGGCCCAGAGATCCAGCTCCGGGTAGAGCTGGCGCCCCAGTCCCTCGATGTAGAGCAAGGTCTTCTGCAGCAGTACCAGCTGGGGCTGTACTTC
>JAUUYI010000388.1 GCA_030590525.1 Sedimenticola sp.
AGTTCGGGATCTCTATGCCGAGGGAAGTGGGTCACCTCGCATCGTAAAAATGGTGGATGACGCCTATATCGAGTCCCTTGCCCGGGCGGTCACCGGAAACCTGGGGGGAAAGGTGGGGATCGCCCCAAGGATCTTCCTGAAGAAGCTGGTGGGGGAGGTACTCGACCGGGTGGATCAATTCGATGACTTCGATCCTAAGCAGCACTATGCACTGACCATCAGGGACAACGAACTGACCCCAGTCGAGCGCGCCGCCAGGTCAGCGGAGAGCGTGGACGATATCGAACTGGATCTATGAGCCTGGAAACGGCAGTTGACCGCTATGTGCAACACTCGACTCACTGTAACAGGGGCGACTGTTGGATATTGGCGGATTGTACAAAGAGTGGGAGCGCTACGGGATGCAGAGCACGCCCTATTTTCCGCCTGGCGGCGTTACAACTCCTCGCAATAGCGGGCTATTACTCGTCGCGGTGCCTTGCCAGACGAAAAATATGACGCACTCTGCATCCCGTCCAACTGCCGCTTCCAGGCTGAGCACTTTCGACCGGCTGCATCCAGCGGTCCAGCACCATATCGTCAATAGCCTGGGCTGGTCTTCACTCCGTCCGTTGCAGGAGTCTGCCATCGAGCCGCTCCTGCAAGGGGAGCATGCGATTCTTCTGGCCCCTACCGCGGGTGGTAAGACCGAGGCTGCCCTGTTCCCCGTACTGTCCCGGATGCTGAGCGAGAACTGGCAGGGGCTGAGCGTCCTGTACGTCTGTCCCATCAAGGCACTGCTGAACAATCTGGAGCCTCGACTTTCTTACTATGGCGGCCTCCTGGGGCGCAGTGTGGCGCTGTGGCACGGTGATATCAGCCCGTCCCGCAAGGCCAGGATCGTTGCAGAACCACCCGATATACTTCTCACGACACCGGAGTCCCTGGAGGTAATGCTGGTATCGGGGCGCATCGATCATCAACGGCTGTTTGCAGAACTTCGCTGCGTGATCATCGATGAGGTGCACGCCTTTGCGGGAGACGATCGGGGCTGGCACCTGATGTATCTGCTCGAGCGCCTCAGCAGGATCGCGGGCAGAGAACTGCAACGGCTGGGACTGTCCGCCACCGTGGGCAATCCGGGTGAGCTGTGTGACTGGCTGGCCGGGGGCTGCGACACTCCCCGGAGGGTGATCAACCCGCCAGCGGAGCCGGGCGGCCACCCGGAGATCGAGATAGACTGGGTGGGTAATCTGAGAAATGCGGCCCTGGTCATCTCCAGGCTCCACCGCGGGGAAAAGCGCCTGGTCTTCTGCGACAGCCGCGCCCGGGTGGAAGAGCTTGCGCTGGAACTGCGCAGCTTGGATGTGAGCACCTCTATCTCCCACAGCTGTTTGAGCCTGGAAGCGCGCCACGCGGCAGAGGAGGCCTTCAGCCAGGGCAATGATTGCGTCATCGTGGCAACCAGCACCCTCGAACTGGGCATCGACGTAGGGGATCTGGACCGGGTCATCCAGATCGACGCGCCTGCTACCGTATCATCCTTCCTGCAGCGTATCGGCCGAACCGGGCGCCGCAAAGGCAGCTCCCGAAACTGCCTGTACCTGGTAACCAGAGAAGAGGCCTTTCTACAGGCGGCGGCATTGGCGCTGCTCTGGTCCGAAGGATTTGTCGAGTCGGTGCAGCCACCACCCCTCCCATTCCACATCTTTGCCCAACAGATCATGGGACTTGC
>JAUUYI010000294.1 GCA_030590525.1 Sedimenticola sp.
CGCCATCCGTGGCGGTCGGCCGATATATTGCTCCTGCAATATCGGCACTTCCGCCATCCGTGGCGGTCGGCCGATATATTGCTCCTGCAATATCGGCACTTCCGCCATCCGTGGCGGTCGTAGCGAGCAAGGTAGGAGATCGGGGAAATTCGGACTGCTCTCCCACCTGCGCAGTAGAATCATCCATAATCCGACAGCCTCCTGACTTCAAGTTTCGGAGTTCATTGCCCCCTCTCCCTCAGCAGCCTCTGTAACTCTATGCTGTCTCGGGTAAAAGGAAGCTCCCCGTAGTCGGTGACGAGCTCCATATACTGGTAAAAGGGTCCACTGTCTTCTGCTGAAGGTTCACTCTCCAGGCACTCGGAGTAGACCTCCGCCATCTGCAGCACAAACTTTTGCATGTACTCGGGTAGTGCTTCAGTGGGATTGGTGGTGACGGCCTCTGCCGGTTCCGGTCCACTGCAGGCAGCGGAGATACGCTCCAGTTCGTTTGAAAGAGAGGAGAGAAACCGCTCACCGTAATCGCGCCCGAGCGGATCGGAGCGGGATAGATGGTCGGTGATCTGCTGGCGTAACTCCCTTGGCGCCTGACCCAGCAACGTGGCGAGTGCCAAGGCGGCCGTGGCGATGGGTTGCTCCCCGCTGTTGCCGGGTTCGGGGAGTGGCTGTTGCGGCGTCGGCTGCGGCTGCGGCTGTTCCGGCCGGTGTCTGGCGGCGTTGTCCCGGCACAGGGCAATCTCATACTCGGTGGCCGCGATCAGCAGCTGGTGACCCTCTTCATCACTGATCCGCTGCCGCTTCAACAGATTTTCCATGCTCTCCCGTTCAGTGTCACTGAAATTAAAGGGCGCGACGAATGAAGTCATTTTCGACTCCTGAGTACTCTCAGCACGCAGCAGTTTTGGCTTTTTGACCGGATACTCTTCATCCATGGTCATGGAGCCTTCGGCATGGTCAGACTGAATTTCTTGATCTTACGATCGAGTGCGGGCCGGGAGATACCCAGTATGGCGCAGCTATTCCCCTTGTGGCCCCCGGTCTGGTTGAGTACCCGTTGAATATGCTCTGCCTCGACCTGCTCCAGGCTTTTGCTGGTTTCTGTATGCTCCTGGACGACAGAGGTTGCCGCGGGTGACGGCGCACTATCCTGGAGCGGGAACAGGTCGGGGGTCAGCGCGTTGCCAGTCGCCTGCACCAGGGCCTGGGTCAGCAGGTTTTCCAGTTCGCGCACGTTGCCGGGCCAGTCGTGCGTTTGCAGTGTTGCCAGCGCCGCAACGGTCAACGGCAGGGCGGGCTTATGAATCTTGAGGGCGATCCTTTGGATCAGTGCCTGGGTCAGGAGCGGGATGTCTTCCTGCCGCTCACGTAGCGGAGGCAGGTTTATATTGATCACCTTGAGCCGATAGGCCAGATCCTCCCGGAAACGACCGCCAGCAACCTCGGCAAACAGATCTTTGTTGGTGGCGGCTATGATCCGGGCGTTACTGCTGATCTGCTGGGTTCCTCCAACCCGTTCGAACACCCTTTCCTGCAGCGCCCGCAGCAGTTTTGCCTGAAGTGGTTGGGCCAGTTCACCGATTTCGTCCAGAAACAGGGTGCCATCCTGTGCCAGCTCGAATTTACCCGGTTTCTTACCTGTAGCGCCGGTAAAGGCGCCCTTTTCATGGCCAAACAGCTCACTCTCGAGCAGGGTGTCCACGATGGCCGCGCAGTTGATCGCAACGAACGGGCCGCTGAGCCCGGAATGGGTGTGTACCAGTCGTGCGACCACCTCCTTGCCGGTGCCCGACTCCCCGGTGATCAGAACAGTGGCGTTGCTGGAGGCGCAGCGGGCGATCTCTTTACTCACCTGCAGCATGGCGTCGCTACGCCCGATCAGGTCACGGCTGCTGAAATCATCATGGGCCGCGGGGCGCAGCGCCTCCACCTCCCGGGCGAGGCGGCGATTCAGCATCAGGCGGTCCACCACGATCTGCAGCTCGGCGCTCTTGATCGGTTTGTGGACGAAGTCGGCAGCACCCTCTTTTATTGCCTGAATGGCGAGTTCCAGGTCGTGCTGGCCGGTCATCATGATCACGGCCGGCCCCGGCTCGCGTGTATCGATCTGCTGCAGCAGTTCCAGGCCAGTGCCGTCGGGCAGTTGCTGGTCCAGCAGTATCAGGTCGAACGCCGTCTTCCCAAGCAGTTGCAGCCCCTCGCTGCAAGTCGACGCTGTAGCGATTTCGAAGCCTTCATCTTCGAAATGGAACTGAAGCATCTGGCTGAGGCTGGCGTCGTCTTCGATGATCAGCAGGCGTTTGGTCATGAGGTCGGCACTCGTCTTGCGGCCAGGATGAGGCAGAGCCAGCCGGCCAGCAGCACTATTCCACCGGCAGGGGTGAGTATCCCCAGGGTGCGGGTGCCGGTAAGGGCCAGCAGGTAGAGGCTGCCGCTGAACAAAAGTATACCGGCCTGTATCAGCCAGCCACTGCGGTGCAGCCAGCTCGACGCATGGTGCAGCCCGAGCAGCCCGATGATCAGCAGCAGCAGGGAGTGAACCCCCTGATAGTGGACCCCGGTCTGAAATGCACTGTACAGGTCGTCCGGGATGCGACTGCGCAGGTCGTGGGCACCAAATGCCCCCAGCAGGACGGTGAGAAAACCGTTGATCGCGCCGAGAAGGAGAAAGCGTCTGGACATCAGTTCATCTCCGGCTGCCTCAGTTCTTCCAGGATGCCCAGCAGCACATGCTCTGTCTGGCTATCCATCCCTTTGCACAGCCGCTTCGGGTCCCGCTCGCCGTTGATCAGGGGGCGGATCACCGCCGCCAGGCGGGCCATCGGTCCCCCGACACGGCTCATCTGTTCCGCCATGTTGGAGATCAGGGTGAGTGCCTCTACGTTACCCCGACTGGCAGCCAGTATCATGGATGCAAGCCCGGGGGCAGCCAGCGCCGGGTCCGGTCTGTTGTCGGGGTCGGGCAGGGTGGCTGGATCCTGGAGGCCGCGCATGATTGCCTCGGCGATCACCCGGTCCTCTTCGTCCAGTCCCTTTATCGCGTTCAGTTCCCGCTGGCCGGCAGCGATCTTGCGTATGGCGCTGACCAGACTGGTCCAGCCACTCTCTTCTGCCGTTTGCAGCAGCGCCTCATACTCCGGTCGTCGTTCAAGGTTCTGGCTGCTCTCCACCACCTGGCAGATGAAGGGGGCGTGGGCGGAAATGATCTGTTGCTCTCTCTCGGGCAGGACGGCCACGATGGCTCCTCGGATCGGAAGGGACTGAGTACATTTTGTATGACTACTGAGGCTCTTGCAAAACGCTTAAATCCCCTCTCCCTTGAGGGAGAGGGCTAGGGTGAGGGTGATTAAAATCAAAGCGTTATCTCTTTTGATTGTAACTTCTCA
>JAUUYI010000203.1 GCA_030590525.1 Sedimenticola sp.
CCATCTGGGTGATCTATTCGATCGTCCGGCACACCCTGCGGAGAAAACGCAACGCTACCGCCCTGCGCACAAAGCGACCGGAAGTCGACATGGTGCGTTGCCAGCACTGCGGCATTCACCTGCCAGCGCCCGAATCGCTGCAGCAGGAGGGAAAACACTACTGCAGCAGGGAGCATCTGGAGGCCGACAGACAGATCCAGCACGGCGGCGAATGAGCCCGGACCCGCTGCACGACCGACCACCCTCCGACACCCACTCGGCAAATACGGCAGGGAGCGGCTGGCGGATACTCACCGGTTTTTTCCTCTACCGGCTCATGCTGGCGACACTGCTGACCCTGCTCTTCTTCAGCGGCACCGCCCCTGCCTTCCTGGGCCAGCAGGACCCCTCGCTCTTCACCTTCACCAGCATCGGCTACCTCGGTCTGGTGCTGGCCAGCGGCATCCTGCTCTACTGGCGAAAACCCGCCTCGCCCGATACCCAGGTGTCGATGATGATCATCGTCGACATCGCTGCCTTCACACTGATCCTGCATACCAGTGGCGGAGTACAGTCCGGGCTCGGCACCCTCCTGGGACTCTCCATTGCGGCAGGCGGGCTGTTGATTCCCGGCCCCCGGGCGCTGCTGTTCGCGGCCCTGGCCACCCTGGCGGTACTGACCCAGCAACTGGTGACCGGCATCACCTCGGGACCGGCTCAAACCAGTTATCCCCAGGCCGGCCTGCTGGGTGCCTCATTCTTTGCCATCGCCATCCTCTCTCACGTGCTCGCCCTGCGCCTCTCCCGCAGCGAACAGCTGGTCAGCCAGCATGAGGTGGATCTGGCCAACATGGAGCAGCTGAACGATTACGTAATCCAGCACATGGAGACCGGCATCGTAGTGACCGACCAGGAACGGCATATCCGCTTGCTCAACGAGTCGGCCTGGTATCTGCTTGGCATGCCGGACACCTGGAGCCGGGCGCCCCTGGAACAGGCCAGCAGTGCGCTCGTCAGGCAACTGATACAGTGGGACGAAGACCCGAAACAGGAGCTGAAACCCTTCACCCCAACCCTTGGCGGGCGGGAAATCCAGGCCAGTTTCTCCCCGCTTGGCCAGACCGGACGACGGGGTGGTGTGGTGATTTTCATCGAGGATACCGCCACCGTCACCCAGCGGGCACAACAGATCAAACTGGCCTCTCTGGGGCGTCTCACCGCCAGCATCGCCCACGAGATCAGAAATCCCCTGGGCGCCATCAGTCATGCCCAGCAACTGCTCCGGGAGTCACCGGACCTGGCCTCAGGAGAGCGGCGACTGGTGCAGATCATCGGCAGGAACTCAGAACGGGTCAACGAGATCATCACAGACGTGCTGCAACTCTCCCGTCGCTCTGCCGCCCATGCGGAAACGATCACCCTGGCCTCCTGGTTTGCCGATCTGGCGCAGGAATTCGTGGCTTCCGCGGCGATCGACCAGGATCAGATCAGCCTTCATATCAGCCCCGAAGAGGCCCGGGCCCGGGTCGACCCGGGTCAGCTGCAGCAGATCGTGATCAATCTCCTGGAGAACGCCGTGCGCCATTTCAACCGTGACCAGGCGCAGTTGCGGATCCGGGTCAATGGTGGTTTCAGCCCGGGCCCGGGCAACCCGTTTCTGGACATCATCGACAACGGCCCGGGGATCGACCCGGAGACCGCCCGTCAGATATTCGAACCTTTTTTCAGCACCCGCAACAGCGGCACCGGCCTCGGCCTCTACATCGCCCGGGAATTGAGCGAATTCAACCGCATCAGCCTGGAGTATTTCGCCGTCCCGACCGGTGGCAGCTGTTTCCGTATCTCCTTTCCCAGGCCGGGGGTGGTATAAGATGGTTACAACATGAGCAACCCAATCGCACTGATCGTCGATGATGAGCCGGATATCCGGGAGCTGCTGGAGATCACCCTGGGCCGGATGGGGATCGACACCCGCAGCGCAGCAGATCTGAAGTCCGCCCGGACACTGCTGCAGGCCAAGCGCTTTCAACTCTGTCTGACCGACATGCGCCTGCCCGACGGCAGCGGTATCGAGCTGGTGGCGGAGATCGACCAGCAGTTTCCGGAGCTCCCGGTGGCAGTCATCACCGCCCACGGGAATATGGAGTCTGCGGTACAGGCGCTCAAGGCCGGCGCCTTCGACTTCGTCTCCAAGCCGGTCGATCTGCAGCTGTTGCGCCAGCTGGTCAACACCGCGCTGAATCTCGAAACCCGGACGCCCCTGCCCGGTGGCGGCGACACCCCGGAGGAAGCCACCCTGCTGGGGGAATCCGCCGCCATCGAAGAGATCCGGCGGATGATCCGCAAACTGGCCCGCAGCCAGGCCCCGGTCTATGTCAGCGGCGAATCCGGCACCGGCAAGGAGCTTGCCGCCCGGCTGATCCACACCCAGGGTCCGCGGTCGAGGCGCCCGTTCATCGCGGTCAACTGTGGTGCCATTCCCCAGGAGTTGATGGAGAGCGAATTCTTCGGCCACCGCAAGGGGAGTTTCACCGGTGCGATCGCCAACAAGGAGGGGCTGTTTCAGGCCGCCGACGGGGGTACCCTGTTCCTGGACGAAGTGGCGGACCTGCCGATGCCGATGCAGGTAAAACTGCTGCGGGTCATCCAGGAGAGGCGGGTACGTCCGGTCGGGGAGCAGGCGGAGGTGGCGGTGGACGTCCGCATTATCAGCGCCACCCACAAGAACCTCTCGCAGATGGTGGAGCAGGGTGAGTTCCGGCAGGATCTCTTCTACCGGATCAACGTCATCGACCTGCACATCCCGCCCTTGCGCCAGCGCCGGGAGGACATAGCACCACTGATCAGCAGGATACTGGAACAGATCGCGCTGATGAGCGGCTCAGACATACCCCATCTGGAACGGAATGCCCTGGATGCCCTCTACCACTATGACTATCCCGGCAACGTACGGGAACTGGAGAACATCCTGGAGCGGGCGATCACTCTGTGCGAGGGGAACCGGATCGGCCTGGCAGAGCTGCAGCTGCCGGAGCAGCCGACCGCCAGCACACCATTGGAGAGGAGTGCCCCCCTGGAGGAGTACCTGGAGCAGGTGGAGCGCAACGCCATCATCGAGGCCCTGGAGGCAACACGCTGGAACCGCACCGCCGCAGCCAGGCAACTGGGAATCAGCTTCCGCGCCCTGCGCTACCGGTTGAGCAAGCTGGGGATCGAGTGAGCGGCGCCCGCTTGTGCTATTTCTGCAAGTCGTTGCCTCCAGCATAACGGAGTGTATGCTGGAAGACCTTGTTAAATGCATGGCTGCGGCTCATACTACATTGAGTGCGCATGATTTACGCGCATACTATATGCGCAACAGGATGCTTTGCAATGACCCATGCCTATAACCACCTTGCACAGAAAAAACCAACAAACCTAAGTATTAACAGCGACTTACTAGCGAAAGCAAGAAGCCTCGATTTGAACCTTTCGGCGACACTTGAAAACGCCCTCGCCGCTGAAGTGCGTAAAGCTGAACGCGCTCGATGGATTAAGAAGAACCAGGAGGCCATTCGCGCATCGAACAGGCTGGCAGAAGAAAAGGGCCTCTTCGCGAACGCCTATAGGACTATTTAGTGGGCCAATTTACCCTTTATGAGAACCAGAACCAGGACTCTAAGGATACCTACCCCTATTTCGTCGATGTTCAAAACGGTTTGCTTGATTCACTGAACACCCGGCTCGTCATTCCGCTTACGCCGCTTAAATATCTGGGTGATTCCAATATCGGCAACTTGTGCCCCACCACCGTTGTGGATGAAAAAAACTACGTTTTGCTAACCCAGCAAATGACTAATGTGCCAGTTTCCGCATTGATTGCCCCTGTTGGGTCATTGGAATACCTTAGAGACGACATTGTTGCGGCCATCGATTTTTTGATTACTGGCATTTAACCTCAATGCCATTAACTTAACGCCGATGGATTACCCTGTAGGGTGGGCACGTTGTTTGTGCCCACCAAAATGTTTGAGTCATGCGCGGAAACGGTGGGCACACAAACCGTGTTCACCCTACACTAATTTCCTAAGTTAATGGCATTGCATTTAACCTGCTGATCGATGACCTTGCTAAAAAACATTCCCGCGCAGAGGCGCCAGGTAAACATAAACGGTAAAGAACATGTCACTCGCCACAGAAAACAGACTCTCTGCTGAATCGTATCTTTCCGGAGAGGAACAGGCAGAGTTCAAACACGAGTTCCTCGCCGGGGAGGTCTGGGCCATGGTGGGTGCGACCGATACCCACGTCACGATTGCGGGTAACCTGTTTTTTCTGTTGAAACAGATACTGAAAGGATCGCCCTGCCGCAGCTATATCTCAGACATGAAGGTGCAGATCGAAAAGTCCGATGCCTTTTTCTATCCGGATGTCGTCGTCACCTGTGACGAGAGGGACCTCAGCAACAGGCTGTTCAAAAAACATCCCCTCTTCATTGCCGAGGTGCTCTCCCCCGCCACCGAGGCCTTCGACCGGGGAGCCAAGTTCAGCCACTACCGGCAACTGGAGAGCCTGCAGTGCTACTGGCTAATCGATTCCGCAAAACAGGCCATCGACAGCTTCACGAGGATGGATAACGGGGACTGGGTGCTGCACAGTTACAGCAGGCAGGAGACGGTGGCAGGTATAAAAGCGCTGGATATCGAGTTCGCCATCAGCGACCTCTACGATGAGGTCGAGTGGGAAACTCCCTCGTAGATCAGCCCCATCGGCAGTTCCAGCTCGATAGAGCGAAACAGCACCGACTCACCTGCAGC
>JAUUYI010000312.1 GCA_030590525.1 Sedimenticola sp.
AGATCGCGGGCCCGTTCCCGAGACATCTCCGCCTGCCGGGATTCATCCGGGTTATCACCACTCTTCATGTAGAGAGTCTGGGTCGGGAAGGCGAACTCTACCTGTAGCCGTTTCGCCAGCCGCAGAAGGTCCAGCAGAAAACGGTGCCGCTCCCGCAACTCGGTGTTCCAGTCCGGGGTCTCCCAGAAAACGTAGAGCATGACCTCCAGCGACGATGCGGCAAACTCGTTGAGATAGACCTGGTAGTAATCCTTGCGCATATAAGGGTGCTGGCGCACCAGTTCCCTCGCCCCCTCACAGAAGGCCTCGATCCGGTCTGGCGGGGTGTCGTAGGTAAGAGAGAGCTTACAGGAGAGCCGCCGGTAATGCCTCAATCCCATATTGTCCACTTCGGCGGTGATGAACTTGGAGTTGGGCAGGGTAACCACCGAGTTGTAGAAAGTACGGATCCGAGTGCTGCGAAAACCGATCTGTTCCACCGTGCCCTCTACCCCGGCCACGATGATCCAGTCCCCCACCGAGAAGGTGCGATCCATCAGCACCGTGATGGAGCCAAACAGGTTCTGCACCATATCCTTGGCCGCCAGGGCAAAGGCCAGGCCGCCCAGCCCCAGGCCTGCCAGCAGGCTCGAGATATTCAGGTTGAGATTGTCGGCGATGAACACCAGCCCCATCACCGTCACAAAAATTTTCAGGACTTTTGGAATCAGGGGGAACAGCGCATCATCCAGCTTGCTTTCGGTCTGCTCTGCCCGGCGTCTCAACAGCACGGCGATCAGGTCGACCAGCCGATAGGCGGCCCAGATGCCGGAGATACTGACCAGGAACTTTACCGCCACCAGCAGCACCAGCATAGAGCTCTCCGGCAGACCCAGCAGATTGATGCTCAACCACCAGATGACTGCCATCGCCATCAGCCCGAGGGGACGCAGGATCTGGTCCGATATCTGCTGGTACTCGGGCTCAGGTGTGCGGCTCTTCCAGTGCCGGACCAGGGACCGCAGAATGAATGAGAGCAGTCGATCGGCCACGACACCGACCAGCACGATGAGGAACAGGGCGATCCAGCGCCAGTTCTCCAGCAGCAGAGGGGCCTGTTTGAGGCTGGGGGGCAGACTCTGCCGAAAACGGATGTGCCAGGGCAGAAAGGCGCGATCTTTCTCCGTACCCTTGACCCGCTCCCGCCGCGACATTTCATCCAGCAGCAACGGCACTCTTGCCACCGTCTCCCGATCGAACAGCCAACGGCCATCCGTAACCCGTGATATCCGCACCACCCCATTGTCGTAGGAGTGGAACAGGTAGGGCTTGCCGTCACTGCGGGCGGGGATATGTTTGAGGTCGATCACCCGGGTGCGATCCAGCACCTCCAGCAGCATCCAGACCAGGTCTTCGCCCCTCTCTTTGCGGACCAGTGCGTTGACTGCTGAAAGGTCCAGGGTGGCAACCGCATCCTGGATACGATTCGGCACACCACGTTTGATGTCATTCATGGCGTGCAGAAAGGTCCCCAGGGTGGCGCGGGGGTTGCTGAGGTTTTCCGGTACTGAGGGGGGGTCAGCCGGCTTCCCGTCATCCCCGCCGGCGGTGGCGGTCAGCGGAGACCAGAGGGCAAACAGAATGCCGCAGAAAAAAAGCAGAGAAGGTATTCTGACCATGGTGAGTTCCAACAAAGAACGGACTCTAAACCGCTAATGATAACAGCGAGCGGGTCTCTTTGTCAGATCAGCAGACAGCATGGCTGGGGGCCACCAGTGACTCTGAGAAATGTTCCCGTATCTCCAGGAACTGCTCCAGGTTCTCCATCATCAGAGTCACCAGCCTTGGGTCGAACTGGCTGCCACTCTGCGCCTGGATATACGCCAGCACCTCATTCAGTGGCCAGGCCCGTTTGTAACAGCGCTCGCTCCCCAGCGCATCGAATACATCGGCCAGCGCCGTGATGCGCCCATAGATATGGATATCGTCTTTCGACCGTCCGTCCGGATAACCGCTGCCGTCCCATTTCTCATGATGGGTCAGGGCGATGATCGCCCCAATGTCCATCAACGCCAGACCTGATCCTTTGAGGATTTCATGGCCACGCCTGGCATGGGTCTTCATCACCTCCCACTCGTCCGCATCCAGTTTTCCCGGCTTGCAGAGTATCGCATCCGGGATGCCGATCTTACCGATGTCATGCAGTGGTGAGGCGTACTTGATCAGGATCGACTCTTCGTTGGAAAGGCCGATCAGTCGTGCCAGCAGCTCCGAGTAGTGGGCCACTCGCTTGACATGAAAACCGGTCTCATGAGAACGGGATTCCACCACCTCGCCCAGGCGGTAGATCATCTCCCGCTGACTGTCGTCGATCAGTTCATTGAGTCGGATGTTCTCCAGGATAACGATCAGATTTTCGGTGAAGATATTAAGCAGCTGCGAATCGAGTTCGGACAGGGGCTGCTCGACCTCTGCATAGAACAGCAGGGTGATGCTCTTGCTGGCGCAATACATCACCAGCTGGTTGTCCTTGAACACATTCTCCTGGCGACGAACCGCCTCCATGATGAGGCTCTGTTTCTTCTCCGGCATCCGATCCAGCTCGATACGCTCCACCACACCCAGGGCATGGGCAGAAGAGATCATCTCCAGCCGGGTCTCCTTCAGACGAAAGGCGCTGGTTTCACAGGAGAATACCGCTGTATCATCCAGATTCAGCAAGGCAATCAGTTGCCGCAGCGTCACATTGACAAAGCTGTTGAGTTCCTGCCGGGAAGAGATGCCGCGCGAGGCCCGGATCAGCTTCTCCAGCCCATTCTTGCTCTTCTGCAGCGTGACAATGTCTCGATAGGAGCGAAGTCCGGCATAGACCAGGGTAGTAAGTTTTGAGACCGTCAGCTCGGTCTTGTTCTTGTAGTCATTGATATCAAAGTCCCGCACCACCTGCTGTTCCGGGGCCTGTCCGGGCTGCCCGGTGCGCAGGACGATACGTACCGCTGTATTACCAACCTCCTCCCGGATATATCTGACCAGCTCCAGCCCGGCATGTTCGCTCTCCATCACCACATCGAGCAGGATTAT